>NZ_JBOZCJ010000030.1:0-23567 GCF_051265215.1 Actinotignum stranguriae | reverse complement strand
GCCCGGAACGGATCCGGGCGGCGCGCCGCGGCCCGATGCGCATCCCAGGCAAATAAACCTACCGGGCTCATGCCGGCCGCTTGCCCGGCCCGGGCAAGTACCTCAATATCCTCGACCAGGAGGATCACAATATCGCTATCCGGCCACCAGTCTTCCCAGAAAACAGTGGATAGCCCCGGCCGACCGTGCATGGCCGCACGGAGGCGCTCGGCTCCCTGCGTCGTCGTACCTATCGCGATATAGCTGGCCGGGCACATATGAGAATCGAGTCCACCCGGTGGGCTCAAGAAAACATCTTCACGACTACCCGCACAGCGCAGCAGAGCACCACGAATCCGCCCCCGGCTATCGCATTCCAGCACTTCGCGCGCGTGATGCGCGCCCGGGCACTCACTCGGCCAAGCGCCCGGCCTGCCGCGCACCACCCGCCAGTGCGAGAGGTCCACGAAGCCGCGCCCGGCCTCCAGCTCGCGCTGCTCCACATAGGGATTGGTGTAGAAAGCAGCCACCCCGGCCGCGTCCCCTTCCCCGGGAACCGCACCGGGCCAGCGCAGCAGCGGGCTGGGTTTCACGATTCCGGTTGCGCTTCGGATGGCGCAGACTTCGGCTCCGCTTCCGGGCAATCGCTCTGGCGCTGGAGGCGGCCGGCCATGTAGCTGCGCATCGGAACCCCGAAGGCGGCCATATCGTAAGCGTAGAAAAGCTCCGATTCCACGTAACCGCCCATGATTTGGCCGCCGGTATAGCTCGCGGCGGTGGGGGTGGCGGCGATGGCGTCCGCGACGATCTGGAATTGCGGGCCCTTAATGAAACCGGCCCAGGTCATGGCGTGGCCAGCGGAGGTGGCGACCATCCCTTCCAGAACGAAACGCCCCTCCGTGCCCCGGAGGTTATTCGGCGAGACACGCAGGTAGCCCTCGAAGCTGGACCACAGCTGGCCTTTGGTGAGGGCCGCGTACATCCGCCCGCCGGGAACTTCGCGATCCACCGCCCCGGCCGGCTCTTGGGAAAGCCAGGTCGCGGAGCGCAACCGCAGGTAGGGGCCGTGGTCATCATTATCGATGCGCAATTCGTGAAGGTAGCCGGCCGCGTCCACACCTTCGTATTCGAGAAGACCGGCGCCGCGCCACGTATCGACGAGCCAGGCCATCGGATAGGTTTCCGGACTGAGATTTTCAGGTATTGCAAAGACCATATGCTCAGGGTACCTGCCCCGGCCGGGTGCCGCCCACAGATCCGGGCACGCGCGACCCGAGGCGGCCGGAGCCCATAGCTAGTGATATTTTCCCACGTCGGAGCAAAAAAGTCTTCATTTTTCACGCTTGGCCCGAAAGCACGACGAAAAGTTTCCGATTGCCCGCGCTCTTGTTATTCTGAAGCCACGGTGCCGGACCTTGAAAGCCCCGGGCTCCAGCTAGCGCCGCTACGAGCGGCATTCGCGCCGTCAGGCGCTCTCAGGTCCGGCACCCTTTTCTTGCCCGATCTCACCGCCGCGCAATACACGTTTCGCCCCGTAATGAACTATCCTTGAAACGAGTCGTTCATCGATTGTTCATGTCCCCGAAACGAGGAATTCACGTGGGGTTATTCTCTAAATTCTCGCGTTCCACGCGGGTTTTCGACCTAATTGGCGCCCAGGCGGCGCATCTTCCCATTGCCGCCGCGGGCCTCGCGCAGCTCATGACCGCACCGGTTCACGAGCGCGGAGAGTTGCAACAGCAGCTGCACACCATCGAAAACAATGCAGATGAGTCAAATCACGCACTCCTCAAAGTGGTAAATAGGTCTTTCGTCCTCCCTTTCGACAGGGAGGATCTTTATGCCCTGACCACCGCTATCGATAATTGCGTGGACCTCATGGACGAGGTCGGGGAAAACGTGGCCTTTATGCGCCCCCTCACCCTCCCCGATAGCGCGCCGACAGTGGTGGATATTCTCAAGACCTGCGCCCGCCTCTCCTCGGATATTCTCGCGCATTTCAACCCCACTTCCCCGGATACTCGCGAATACTGGGTGGAAATTAACCAGCTGGAAAACAAGGGCGATTCCCTCTACCGTTCCACTCTCGCCTCGCTCTTTGAAAACGCCACCGACGCCATTGAATTGCTGCGTGTCAAACTGGTTGTGGACACTCTCGAGGACACCGTCGACGCTTTCGAGACGCTCGCCGCCGTGGTCGAGCGCATTGCCCTCAAGGAGTCCTGATTTTGTCCGAGTTGCTCTTTTTGGTGGGCACCGTCGTCGTCATTAGCCTCATTTTTGACTTCACTAACGGTTTTCACGACGCCGCCAATGCCATCGCCACCTCGGTAGCCACCCGCGCATTGACGCCCGGGGTGGCCCTCGCGATGGCAGCCGTCATGAACTTCCTCGGCGCGATGCTCGGCACGAAAGTAGCCGAAACAATCGGCTCCGGCATCGTTGATATTACCGAGCTAGAAAAAATAACCGGCCTCACCCTGGTACTCGGCGGGCTGGCTGGCGCGATTGGCTGGAATCTTATTACCTGGTGGCGCGGGCTGCCGTCCTCGTCTTCACACGCACTTATCGGCGGGCTGGCCGGCGCCGGTATCGCCTCCCTAGCCACCGTGCATTGGACGGTTATTTTCGACCGTGTGGTGGTGCCGATGATCGTTTCCCCCGCGGTTGGTTTCCTGCTGGCCTATCTCATTATGAAAGTGGTGCTGCGTCTCCTCACGGAGGCTCCCTACCACACCACGATGCATCGCTTCCGTTACGCTCAGACGGTTTCCGCTGCCATGGTGGCCCTCGGGCACGGCCTCCAGGACGCCCAGAAAACAATGGGCGTGATCGTGCTGGCCCTCACGGCCGGCGGTTTCCACAATCTTGAAGACGGCATCCCCACCTGGGTGAAATTGGCCGCGGCCGCGGCGATTTCTTTGGGGACCGCGACCGGCGGTTTCCGCATTATGAAGACGCTCGGCTCAAAAATTATTGATTTGGATCCGGCTCGCGGTTTCGTTGCGGAAAGTGTGGCCGCGAGCGTTCTTTATACGACGGCGTTCGTGTGGGCCGCCCCGATTTCCACCACGCATACCATCACCTGCGCCATCATGGGGGTCGGGGCCACGAAGCGACGTTCGGCAGTGCGCTGGTCCGTGGCCGGTAACATTGCCACCGCTTGGATCCTCACGATCCCGGCCGCCGGTGCCCTGGCAGCGGTTGCTACGTGGCTGCTGCGCCTGGTACTGATCTAGACGTATTTACGCATCTCCGCCCGGCCCGCGCTAACCCCGCGGGCGAGCACCACACCACGTGCACGCTGCACAGAGGTGAGGCGGCGGGCCGGTGCGGCGTCGTCGTACTTATATAGCATCCGCAACATAACTGTGCCGCGCAGGATCGTTCCCGCGCGGCACAGTTCGCAAGGTAAACAGCTAAGATTTAGCCGGTTTAACCGAAGCGCCCGGAGACGTAATCTTCGGTTTCCTTATGGGTCGGGTTGGAGAAAATCTTCTCCGTCTGGTCGAACTCCACGAGGTGCCCGGGCTTGCCGGTCCCGGCAATATTGAAGAAGCCGGTCATTTCCGAGACGCGCGCAGCCTGCTGCATATTGTGCGTCACGATCACGATCGTGTATTCCTCTTTGAGGCTGTTCATGAGGTCCTCAATCGCGAGAGTGGAAATCGGGTCGAGGGCCGAACACGGTTCGTCCATGAGGAGCACCTCGGGCTTCACCGCGATGGCGCGGGCAATGCACAGGCGCTGCTGCTGGCCACCGGAAAGCGACGAACCCGGCTTATCGAGGCGGTCCTTCACTTCTTCCCAAAGGTTGGAGCCGCGTAGCGAACGCTCCACGATCTCATCCGCGTCGGACTTCTTGATCTTCTGCGAATTGAGCCGCATCCCCGCCAGCACATTGTCACGAATCGACATGGTGGGGAAGGGATTGGCACGCTGGAAGACCATGCCCACGTGCTGGCGGACGGTTACCGGGTCCACGCCGGGGCCGTAGATATTATTGCCGTCGATGAAGACGTCGCCGGTCACGTATGCGCCGTCGATCACTTCATGCATACGGTTGAGGGAACGCAAGAAGGTGGACTTGCCGCAACCGGACGGCCCGATGAGCGCGGTCACCGAATTCGGCTTAATATCCACATTGACGTTCTCCACGGCGAGGAAATCACCGTAGTAGATGTTCTCGTTACGAACACTAATTCCCTGAGGCACTGTTTTTCCTTTCGGCTGCCGCTTTAGCGGCCCTTCGGGGCGAAGATATGAGCAATCAAGCGCGCCAGCAAGTTGAATACCAGCACGATAAACACCAAGACGAGCGCGCCGCCCCAGGCCAGATCGAGATTATTGGCCTTGAACTGCGAGTAGACGAAGACCGGCAACGTCATCATCGGACCGTTGAACAAGGAATAGTTGAACGTGTCCGAGACGGAGGCGGTAATCATCAGCGGGGCCGATTCGCCGATCACGCGGGCGATCGCGATCACGCAACCGGAAACAATGCCCGGCAGCGCGGTCCGCAGCACCACCTTGATAATAGTGCGGGACTTCGTCACTCCCAGCGCGTAGGAAGCTTCGCGCAATTCATTGGAGACGATGCGCAGCATTTCTTCGGTATTGCGCACCACGATCGGCGTCATAAGAACAACAAGGGCGACGGCGCCCATGATGCCATTGCGGAACCCGAGCGCGGGGGCGAGCACCGGAACAATCGCCGCGGCAAAGAGACCGGCCACAATAGAAGGGATGCCCGTCATGATATCGACCAGGAAGGTCACCGAGCGCCCGAACCAGCCGCCCCTATTGTATTCCACCAGGTAGATGGCCGTCAGAACACCGAGCGGAATGGCGATGAGCGCCGTAATGCCGGTAATAATGAGCGTGCCCACGATGGCGTGGCCGAGACCGGGCTGAGCGCCGGGCAGGGACATGCCGAGGGTGGAATTATTGAGGAAGGAGTAGCTGAGAACCGGAAGGGCTTCCACGATCACCGTGTACAGCAGCGAGAGCAGTGGAAGAACCGCGAGCGCAAAAGCACTGGTGATGAGCACGGTTGCCATGCGGTTGGCGCCGCGGCGCGGGCCTTCTACCGCGTAGCCGACAATGCGGATAACGAGGAAGAAGACAAGGAGTCCCACCAGGACCGCGCCGAAAAGCGAATCCGCTTTGAAACCGAAGTGGAAAAGTAGCCAGGAAGCCAGCATGCACACGATGAGCACGGCCCAGTTGAAGAGCTTGGGCAGGCGCCCGTATTCGGAGGCGAAGATCGGCGTGCCTTCGCTGACAGCCGGCTCGACCGGAATAGCGTGCGCTCCGCCGTCGGGTTGGCTGGCGGGGGTCTGTGTCACGTCAGTACTCATTAGGCATTCGCTCCTGAGAATTCTGCGTACCGGGCCAGAACGCGCCGCGCCAACCAGTTGACCACGAAGGTCAGGGCGAAGAGCATGAGGCCGATACCGATAAGGACCTGGCGCTGCAGACCGGGATGAGCTTCAGGGAAGTTCAGGGCGATCTGGGAGGCGATGGTGGAGTGCTGGCCCGGGGAGAAGAGGTTGAAGTTCACCTGCAGACCCGCCGAGAGCACCATAAGGAGCGCCATCGTTTCGCCCAGGGCGCGCCCCAGGCCCAGCATAGCCGCGGAGACGATACCGGAACGCCCCACCGGGAGCACGGTCATCTTGATCATTTCCCAGCGGGTGGCGCCCAGGCCAAGGGCCGCTTCTTCCAGTAGCTTCGGCGTCTGGAGGAACACTTCGCGGCACAGCGAGGTGATAATCGGGAGGATCATAATGGCCAGTACCAGGCCGCCCATCATGATGTTACGGGCCGGCGGCGTGAAAGCCACCAGGCTGGGCTGCAAGGGCCACCAGTCAAATTGGGCCAGTCCGCCTTCTTCACCCATGAATGGAACGTGATCCACCCACCACTGAAGAGGCGGGGTGAGCACATTGGAGACCCATTCGAAAACGGGGCGCACAATCGGTTCGAGAGTGCGGATACCCCACAGGCCGAAAACCACCGAGGGAATGGCCGCGAGCAGGTCAATAATGTAACCGAGGACGGAGGCGAAGCGCCGGTGCGCGAAATGCGAAATGAACAGCGCAATCGCCACCGCGAAGGGCACGGCAAGGGCGAGAGCCAGGAGTGCGGAAAGCACGGTGCCGAAGAGGGCTGCCCCGGCGTATTGCCAGAACCCCATCCCCTTCGTAAAATCTGCTGTCCCTGAGATTTCTTCCTTACCGGCAATGAATGCCGGATATGACTCGAGGAGCAGGAAGATGAAAACGGCACCCAGGATGAGGATGATGAATGCTCCAGCACCGATGGCTAGGCCGTTGAAGGTTGTGTCTGCAACGCGGCGACGCGCGCGTTTGCTCGGGCGGGCCGGCACTGCAGTCTGACCCACCTCCGGGGAGGTTTCCTGAGCATTACGCTCAAGAACCTCCCCGGCTGCGTTATCTCGTTCAGTCATATCGACTTTCAGATAGAGGTATTCGGTTGTCTAACCGGTGCTTACTTGATGGTATCGATGACGGCCATAGCCTGCGTGCGCAGGGTTTCCGAAATCGGGGCGTTACCACCGTTGGCGGCGAAAGCGGCCTTCTGGCCCTCTTCAGAGACGACGTAGGTGAAGAACGCCTTGACCAGTTCACCGGTGGAGGCATCCTTGTATTCCTGGCAGCCGATGAGGTAGGAGAGCATGACGACCGGGTAGGCACCCTTGACGGAGCCGTCACGCTTGAGGTCCTTGTTGAGGAGGGTATCCGTAGCACCTTCGGCGGCCGGGGAGTCATCCACCACGCGGGCGGCGGCTTCCGGTTCGGGACCGATGAACTCATCGCCAACCTTGACCTTCACCGGGGTGAGAGTTTCAATCTGGGAGTAGTCGGCGTAGATGATTGAGTTCGGGGTGGAAAGCGCCAGCTGGACCACGCCGGAGGTGGATTCGGCGGACTGACCGCCCTGGATCGGCCAGGTTTCTTCCGAGCCGTAGGTCCAGACCTCAGGGGCAGCTTCTTCCAGGTAGGACTGGAAGTTACCGGTGGTGCCGGACTTTTCCGCGCGGTGGATCGGAATAATGGTTTCGTCCGGGAGCTTGACGCCGGAGTTGGTGGCGGCAATCGCCGGGTCGTTCCACTTCTCAATCTGGCCGGAGAAGATCTTCGCGATGGTGGGGGCATCGAGCTTGAGCTCCTTGACGCCTTCGAGGTTCACGGCGATCGCGATGGGGGAAATGTAGACGGGCAGTTCCACGGCCACATCGGTCTTGCAGGCGTTGGAGACCTTGGTAAGTTCTTCGGCTTTGAGGGCCGAGTCGGTGCCGGCGTACTGCACCTGGCCGGAGAGGAACTGCTGGCGGCCGGTGCCCGAGCCGGTGGGCTCGTAATTGACGGTCACGCCCGAGTTAGCAATGGTGAAGTTATCGCGCCAGGCCTGCTGCGCCTTCTGCTGCGAGGAGGCACCGGAACCGGAGATAGTACCCGAGAGGTTCGAGCCGCTATCCGCGGCCTGGGTGGTGGTGTCACCCTTGGCGGCTTCGGTGGTGGCAGAAGTCGTTGCGTCCCCGCCACAGGCGGAAAGGGTCAGAGCAAGAGCGGTGGCACCCGCAAGTGCCGAGATCTTCATGGTCTTCACTGTTTAATCCTTGCGTGTTCAGGAACGCCCGTTTCGGCGCTCGCTGGTTCGAGCCTAGGAAGCGTGGGTTACGGTGACCCGCACCGGAGGTAAACAGAAGGTTAACGAGCTTGTAGCATGTCTCACAGGGCGCTCTGGGTATGTGGATGGCTGTGCGGGCCCGTTGGACACACGGGGTACGCAGGGCACGCTCACGGGAACAGCCTGCACGCTGGTCGCTAGACACACGGCCGCTAAAGCTCGGTGTGGACGGGGCGGAAGCGTTCGACGTCTACCGCGTGCTTGTCTTTCATATGGACGACGAGGATTTCTCCGGTTTTGAGGTAGGGGTCTTCCTCGGGGAGCTTTTCGCGCACGTGGTGGCCGCCGTGTTTTTTAACGACGTCGATAACAGTGCTCAAGGTGGGGCGATGCAAGCTGACCGCCGCGGGAGCGCCGCTGTCTGTTAGTACCCCTTCGATGGTTTTACGCACTCCGCCGGGGTTCTTCGCGTGGGAGTGTTCGGTGAGGGCGGCGACGCAGGTGAGGGAAACTCCAGAGGCCTGCGCGTAGGGGGCGATGGTGGCGGTGCAGCGCTGCCAGGGGGAGGAAACGAGCCGGTCCACGCCGTATACGCTGAGCACCGCGCTGATGGTGCGGGCCCGCGCGGCTCCGTGCGGGGTGAGGGGCCGGGTTTTTTCACTTCCATTCCAGGCCGAGCGTTTTTGGGCGCGGGCGTGGCGCACTAGCAGCACCGCACGGGTGGTGAGTTCCCCGCGTTCCCAGTATTTCAGGACGCGTTTGAGCATGGCACGTTCGTCTTTATAACTGAGTTTTTCGAGGGCGGTTTCCGCGTTCATCCAGCGTGATCGGGTGATTTCCCCGGGGTGGGCCTTAGGGAATTCCGGGCGGGCGGCGACCGGCCGGGAGCGCGGTGTGAGCGGGCGGGCCACCCAGTAAAAGACCCGTTTCTTTTTCCCCGAGGAGAGGGTGTAGCCAATGGAGGGCAGGGGGCGCTGCAGGGCGATATATTCGCCGGTTTCTTCGTAGACTTCCCGTACGGCTGCCATGCGAGGGCCTTCGCCGGGCTTGTATTTACCTTTGGGGAAAGACCAGTCTTTATAGCTATCCCGGCGTACGAGCAGCACCTGGAATTCGCCCGCCTTTTTGCGCCATACAACGGCGCCCGCAGCATGAACGCTGCCCATCACTCCCCCTTCGGCATAGTCGTTACGGATATGTGCGCACCCGCGGTTGTCCCGCGAGGCCCTGGCCGCGGCTTACCCGGCAAATTCTGGGCCGGACCCCTGCCGGCGGGCCGGGCCGGCCCAGGTTTTCTAGTCCCCTCCTGCCACGCGTGAGCGTGCTTGCTTCATGAGCAGCTCCTGGATATCGACGAGCGGGCGGCCCTTCGGGCTGAGGTTGTGACGCACCCACCCGTCCGGGCCCAGGTGCCACGAGCTGGTGGTATCCGCGGTGGCGACATCCACAAGCTCTACCAGGCGATCCACCATATCCGGGTCCGTGATCTTGATAAGGGCTTCGATACGCCGATCTAGGTTGCGATGCATGAGATCGGCGGAGCCGATGAAGACATCCGCGTCGCCGTCGTTACAGAACGCGTAGATACGCGAGTGCTCGAGGTAGCGCCCCAGAATGGAACGAGCCTTGATGTTATCCGAGAGCCCGGGGATGCCGGCACGCAGGGCGCAGATTCCGCGCACCTGGATGCTGACTTTCACGCCAGCTTGGCTGGCCCGGTAGAGGGCGTCGATCATGGCTTCGTCCACGATGGAGTTGACTTTGAATTTCACCCACGCGGGTTTGCCGGCGTTCTTGTTTTCAATTTCGCGTTCGATCCGGTCGATAAGCCCGGAGCGGATGCCGGTGGGCGCCACGAGGAGCCGGTGGAAGCGTTCCTGCCGGGAGTAGCCGGAAAGCTGGTTGAACAGCCGGGTGAGATCCTGGCCTACATCCCGGTTGGAGGTGAGCAGGCCCAGATCCTCATAGCCGCGGGCGGTTTTCGGGTTGTAGTTCCCGGTACCCACGTGGCAGTAGCGGCGCAGGCCATCGGATTCTTGGCGGACCACCAGCGCGAGCTTGCAGTGAGTTTTCAGCCCGATCATCCCGTAGACCACGTGGACCCCGGCGCGCTCTAGCTTGCGTGCCCACTCAATATTGCGCTGCTCATCGAAACGTGCCTTGATCTCCACGATGGCGAGGACCTGTTTCCCGGCGCGGGCCGCGCGGATGAGCGAATTGACGATGGGGGAATCCCCCGACGTGCGGTACAGGGTTTGTTTAATCGCCAGGACTTGCGGATCCGCGGCTGCCTGGGCGATGAATTGCTGCACCGAGGTGGAGAAAGATTCGTAGGGATGGTGAAGCAGCACATCATGATCACGCAGCTTGGCAAAGAAATCCGCGGGTTTGGCCGATTCGGCATCGGTGAGCCCCGTAGGCGTGACCGGAACGTACTTGGGGTATTTGAGCCCGGGCCGATCCAGATCGTGGAGCTGCTCCAGGGATTGTAAATCCAAGGGTGCGGGTAGGCGGTAGGTATCAGAGGAGCTCACGCTCATTTCCTTCTGGAGGAAGCTGAGGGTGGCATCATCCATATCCTCATCTACTTCCAGGCGCACCACCGGCCCGAAGCGCCGCCGGAGCAATTCGCGTTCCAGCGCGGTGAGGAGGTTTTCTGCGTCATCTTCTTCGACTTCGAGGTCCTCATTACGGGTGACCCGGAAGGTGGCGTAGCTCTGCACATCCATACCGGGGAAGAGCTCACCCAGGTGGTGCCCGATAAGTTCCTCCAGGGGCAGGAATTCAATATCGCTACCGGCCTCCACCGGAACGTTTTCCGGACTGTAGGCAGTGCCATCTTCTCCGATCATGAGGAAACGCGGGAGCAAATCCGGCACTTTCACCCGCGCAAAAGCGGAGGAGCCGCGCCGATCCTTGAGGACGACGGCGAGGTTGAGGGACAGACCTGAGATATACGGGAAGGGATGGGAGGGATCCACCGCGAGCGGGGTGAGGACAGGGAAGATCTCATCCTTGAATAGCTTGGAGAAGCGCTGCTGTACCTGCGCATCTAGCTCATTCCAGCGGCGGATGAAAACGCCCTGGCCTTCGAGTTTAGGCTTGATATCCTCCGAATAGACTTTCGCTTGACGCGCGGTCAGTTCATGGGTGCGTTCCGCGATGCCTTTCATCACCTGGCGCGGGGTGAGGCCGGATGCGGCCACCACTCCGATGCCGGTATCAATACGGCGCTTGAGACCAGCCACCCGCACCATGAAGAACTCATCGAGGTTCGAGGAGAAAATGGAGAGGAACCAGGCGCGTTCCAAGAGCGGCAGGGTTTCATCTTCTGCCTGCTCCAGCACCCGCTCATTGAAAGCCAGCCAGGAGAGTTCCCGATCCGCGAAGCGACCTTCAGGAAGCTGGGATTCCTCCGGGGCTTTCGCGGAGCGCTTGGCGAGTTTGCGGGATTCCTTAGCCATATCCGTAAGGGATTTCGTGGAGACCGGGGAGCCGAGCCGCACCGCCTGCAGGAAAGTTTCGTGCGGGGTGGGTTCCACAGCGCTGGCACCCTCCCGGGCCGCTAGGCGAGCACGGGTGGCGGAGAGGGCCGGTTCGGGTTGCAATTCATAGCGAACATGCCGTTCCGCCTGCGTGAACCCAGCTTTTCCGTAGACGTGCACCGCGGCGGAATTCGCGGCATCAACGTAGAGAATGCAGCGCGAGAAGCCCCGCGAGCCAGTGGTGACAAGGGCCCAGGCGGTCAGGAGCTTCCCGATACCCTTGCCGCGGTGTTCCGGTGCCACCGCGAGAACGTAGAGTTCCAGCACATTCGCTTCGCTCGGTTCGCTGGCCGCATTGGCTTCACCCGCAGCCGATTCGCCAGCTGTGCCCGCAGCACCAGAGCCACCCCCAAGCACATTCGGCTTGAGCCACACAAAACCAACGAGTTCACCTTGGGAGCGCGCCGTTACTAGGAGTTCCGGCGTGAACCAGGGCGCTTCCATACGTTCGCGCAGATCCTCCGCGGTGAGCTGGCCCTGATCGGGCAGATCTGCAAAAGCCTCCGCATTGAGGCGCGCAATATCCTCCAAATCAGCGGCAGGATCCACCGGAGCCAGTACGATCCCCGGCAAAGTCCACAGCGCGGGAGCAGGATTTTCTTCCGTAACCGGACGTTCCAAAACGAGGAGGGTACGCCCTGGGTAGAGCTGGGAAGATGCCGCGAGTTCCTGCGCGGCGGGCAGATCCCCGTGCGCCCACACCGCGGTTTCCCCCGCATCCAGAACGGTGCGCAGCAATTCCTTACCGACACCCTTGCCGCGGGCCTCCGGACGCACGGCCAATTCCACATCCCCGGTGCGCCCGGAATGAGCCACCCCGACCACGGGTTCCCCGAGAGTCCACACCCGCGAACTTTCCGCACCCGCGGCAATATCAAGAAGGGTTTGCTCACTGAAAGGCACAACACCATCCGCCGCGAAGCATTCCTGGGCGAGCTGATTAAAAAGCGCGGCCTGGTCCGGCTGCGGTGATCCGCTAACGATACTCATAGGAGGGCTCCTTTTTCCTGCTACCTCTTAACCGTAGTCGATCACTACGACAGAAAAGTTACGTCCAAGCAAACGAACGACGGCGCGGCGCCCCTCCGCCAGAGGGGCGCCCTCCCCGAGACCGTGAATTCCCACGCGGGTCAGCCCCGCCACACGAACCGGCCCACGCCACTGCGTGAACCGGGCAGCTCCGCTACGAGAGCGTGCCGCGCACCGCGCGGGCCCCGGCCGCGCGGAACTCCCGCGCTGTTTCCAGCAGCGCAGCATCGCGGCGCGTCACCGGCGTAGCCAGCGGGTGCTCATCACTGGGGATCCAAAGCGGATCCACTTCGGCAAGGGTGTCACACAGGCGAGCCGAGCTGGCTAGCACCTCCGCGAAGTCCCCGCTGAAAGAACCGGCGAACACCTCATCCCAGCTGGATTGCACTTCCCCGAGAGTGGGGGTTTTCTCCAGTTTCTCCACTCCATCAGCTCCCTGGGAGCCGAGCTTTTCCCGCGCGGCGGTGAGCCGCGCGGCGGCGTCGTTCGGGAAACGCCGCAACCATTCGCGCAGCAAGTAGCCGCGCCACAGCATTCCGGGAAGGGTGTCTTCCGGGGAGCGGGCCCATGCTTCGGCGATGACGTCGATACCTTCGGTGGCGACGAGGTCGAGCACGCGGGCACGTACCTCCGGATCTTCGGTGTGGTAACCGGAGCCGGGCAGCAGCGCCTGGGCCGCGGTGTGGGCAAGCTCGCTGTGGTAGGCGACGTCCGCTTCACCTTCGATCGACTCGAGCTGGTCCGGTTTCATCTGGGCCGGACGGCGAAAACTGCTAGCCATAATTTTTCCTCCACTCGCTCGGGGCGCGCCAGTGCGCTCGCTCACTCTTCTATTGTCGCACCTCAAAGCGGGCCTTAGTGCGGCTTTGAGCTGTTTTCCGCCGATTACGTAAAGGAGTTCAGGGATGCGGATTTCCACACAAATTCGACCCTACTTTTACCAGCGGGCCAAAGCGCGCTACACTACTTCGTGGGCCTCTAGCTCCAACGGTCAGAGCACTGGACTTTTAATCCAAGGGTTGTGGGTTCGAATCCCACGGGGCCTACCATTTTCTTCCAGCGAGCGATCACGCTCTTTTTGAGCGATCTCCACAACATTTTCGGGTAAAAATTCACTCAGTGGAACTTCCAACCTTGCGGCAGTCAAAGCCAAATCTTTGATACCCCAAGCAACCTTCCCGGATATTTTTCGCGACATCGATGCCCGTGTGATTCCAACAGCTTGAGAAAGCCACTCAATCGTCTCCCCGCGACGTTTAAGCCACAGCATCACGCGTTCACCAACGAACTCATCAGTGGATATTGTCGACATGTATTCGTCGTTCGTAACAGACATGTCGTAAATCTATCACCAACACAGTTAACGTGCAATACCACCTATTAAGTAAGGTATATCGAACGACACAAGTGCGACAAGCGCATCCGTTTAGTCAAACACCCCTTGCGACATTGCAAGCGTCAATCGTACACTAGCTGTACGTTTAGATTGATTGGCGGTAGACGATGCTCTTAACTACGCAGGATGTAGCGGCACATGTTGGCGTAAGCCGCGCTTCGGTGTGGAACTGGTGTAGGTCGGGCCGGATTTCCGCGGTGCAATTGCCCGGCGGGCAGTGGCGCATTCCAAAGTCAGAATTGGATCGCATTCTCGCACCCGTTTCCAAGACAGACTCACCAACGACTACTAAGGATGCATCCACAGAGGTTCCTGGCCAGTTGGAAATTTTCGGGTAGGTATCCAATGGACACGACGCTGGAGTTGGGGCAGTCGGTTGTTATTCAGTGCTGGAATTTGAATATCGCCGATGAGGGCGTGTATTCGCCAGAGCTGGGCGCGCGAGTGTGTGACCCGTGGGTGTATGTCGTTTTCGACGTGGACGGTGTACCCGAAGAACACTTTGATAAAGCCTGCCGGGTTATTGAGCATTTCAAGGTGCGCGTGAAGGGCCGCGAGATTCGCCTGGGCTACAACCTCGACACACTCCCGGAGGAGCTGTGGGGTTGGTGTTTGCCGTGGCTAGTGTGTGGCCTGGCCTATCGCACGACCCCGGCTTTCGGACCAAACGCTAGCGAGGGTGAGGATGTGTATGTTTCCCACTCTCAGATTGACCCGCTTGTGGGGCTTATGGTCGCGAACCACACGGATACATGTATTGGTACGTGGCTTGGTGGGGAATGCTTGAGGGTAGCAGCTTTCACGTCGCCGGGCATTCTCACCCGGGAGTCAGTTTTCCCGCCCGCTTCATCGAAGATTGATGAGGATCTCAGTGAGTGGCTGGAGATCATCCCATGGTAAGAACACTACAAGCAGTGCTTCCCGAGCCAGGCTCGGTTTTTGACCTCGCGGTTATTGAGGGTTTGCATGTGGCGGACTGGGATATCGAGGTCCCGTCTGTGTTGAGTTTCCGCCACTGGAATTTCTCCGAAGAGTCCTGGCGCGAGCAAGCTCGCGCCAAGGTCGAGGATTTTTACGGCCGACGCCTACGCTACTTCCAAACACTAACCGGTATTACCGAGAGCGCCGTTACTGCTTTGTATGGCAGGCCGGGTGTCTCTTATCAGGCGACGTGTATCGGTCTTGCCGTGGATATGGGCTGTGAATTGCATGGCGACCTAGACGAGAGGGCCGTATTGCAAAAACTCCTGGATACCACGGCTTTCACCGCGATAACCCGAGCATACAGCGCCGTGCCAGGGCTGGTGCTTGCTGGCGGAATTCGGGTGCGGAAAGACCCGGAAACATTCAAAGTGGGTAACCCACCTCTTGAGTGGGCGCTCGCCTACGGGCTGCTTTCGGCAGCCTACATGATCGGTCTTCTTATTACGGGCTGGCCATGCTATCGCACGCCCGAGCACCCGGACGGGTTGATGTGTGCGGTTCATATCGCGCCGCTTGGCGGTGAATGTGATGAGCGTGGTTTTGTGCCCGTCAATGAGCGCACGATGGAGCTTGCCGGTTTTTCCGTGCCTACGCGCGAAGACGAGCAATACATCCGTGTTGGGGGTCTGCTCTCATGACGCTAACAACTATTGCGACGCGGCCGCTTTGCCGGCTAACGCGACCAGCCCGGAGGCAGCGGCCTTTGTTTGTTTGCTTCACGGCTGGCGGGGCTGGGGCGGTCTGTCCATCTGCTACTAATGTTGTTGGTCTTGCAAAAACGAGCAATGTCCAGGCCGAGGAGACGTGCGGTTTTGTCCAGGTTCGCTGCGGTGACATGGCGGCCGGCGTTTTCGGTTTGGTGGTCGAGCCATCCGTAGAAGTAGATTTTCTCGGATTCTTCAACGTTGCGGCGCAGCGAGGGTGGAATGTTTTGCGGGGGTACCCATTCGCGGACGTTTTGCCGTGCTGCGGCGTTACTGGCGGCCTTGACAATGTTTCCGATAGGGAGTTTTACGGTTCCGCCGTGGCCGCCGATTCCCAAGGCTTGCAGAAGTGGCCCGTAGTCATCTCCCAGGTAGGTCTCCGTTGCCAGAACTCCCTTCGCGATTTCTTCTACCTCGTAGATGTGACACCAGGGGATTGGTGTTTTGTGGGTGGCGATGAGGAGCTTGTAAGGGGGCTGGGGTGCTCCTACGAACAGGCAGTCGAAAGTGTAGGGCCGGTAGGTTCCGTCTTCTTCCAGGTTCGTGGTGAACGTGAAAAGGATCCGGTAAACGCCATGAGCCTTGTGCTTCTTCCATGCGTGGCTCAGGCCTTCGAGTCTAATCATGTCTTCCCTTCCATCGACGCTGATAGTTGGTTTGCTGCTTCTATTATGCGCGAGATGGTTAGGGTAGTGCGCGCTTCCCATTGGCGCGCGGGTCGACTGGCCCTTGGTACTCCTAGAGAGCCAGCCGACCCTATATTCCTCAGCCGGGTTGGCTACGCGGCCGTTTCTCGGGTGTCACCGTCACTTTGGTCGCTGTCCCGGGTGGATGGCGTCGGGCCTGCCTTCGGGTTGTTGGTGATGAATACCGAGTCGCCCGTGATGATAACGCGCTCGGCGTTGATAACCATCCCAGGACTGTATACGCCTGGCGTGATTGGCATGTCCGGCACGCGTGATGTCTCCGATATGGGTGGCGTCTGCGATGTGGTCGGTGTGGCGGGTTTTGGTCCGTATCCCCACAGGGTGAGGGTGCCTGCCCAGGCGGACATGGCGTTACTAACAGCGCTGACAAACAGGAAAATGATTTCCATAGTCTTTCCTTTCGGATGTTACAAGGGGAGCACGGGCGGGATTGCTCGCACTCGGAGGGAAACGGTCTGCGTTTTTGTTTCCCTCTGCTTAACTAGTGCGCTTTGCACGCACAACGTGCGGGCGTGTGTTCCGTCTCGTGTTTTGGTGAAGAAAGGGAGGCGCCACCGGTGGTGGTGTGGCTCGCCGCGGTCTCCATGGCGGCGGGCGGGCATGGGCAGGGTCGGTGCGGGCACATTGGGTTCGCGCCGGCCGGCCCAGCCTAATGGCGGCCCGCGCCCAGTGCGCCGCAAGGAGGTGGCAGCATGACCGACACGGGACTGTTTTTCTCGGTTCGTTCTTATCCGGTTCTTCTTGAGCGCGAGGTGGTTCTTGACCCTGATCTTTCTTATGAGGCGCTTAGTGTGTGGGTGGTATTGCTGGCCATGCCTAAAAACAGCGAACGCACCGTGAATGCTTTGGTTGGGCGTGGTTTTGGGCGCGACCGGGTTACCCGCGCGATAAGCGAGCTTGAACGTTATGGGCTGGTTTATCGCTGGGAGAGGCGCGTGCCTGAGGGCCACGGGTTGCTCACGCAGGTGTTCGAGCGTCCAGCGGTGCCGCTGTCGGCGTTTCGGTGTTTGCCGGTGAAAATCCGCCCGTTTGTCACCGAATGCTTATCAGTAGTGGGCGTGGATGTTGGTGAGTTGCGGGCTAGCCTGGCCGCCGCACACACGCCCGGCACAAATACGCCTGTGGTTGCTGGTAGTGATCTGGGGGTGTGTCATGGGTGAGTATTTTGCGGTGCGGCGGGGTGCTACGGCGCTACCGAACTCCATGATCTTCAACCGCGCGCTCACGTATGACGCATTGGCGTTGGCGACCGTGTCGCTCTCGTTACCGCCGAATGCTCCGGTGGGTTATCGCGATCTCATGGGCCGGGATATGGGCGAACACCGCGCCAGGAAAGCTTTGGCACTCCTGGAAGCGGAGCATTATCGGTTCCGTTTCCGCACCCGCGCTAGCGGGCAGATCCGTGAACTGGTCGTCATGTTCGACACCCCAGTAAGCGTGGGTGAGGCGCTTTGTGAAATCCAGGGGCGGATGGAAAGCGGGGCGATCACGGCCCGCCAGGTAGTGGCGTGTCCGAGCCACCCCAGCGAGTTCACGCGCAGTGCCCCGGCTGGTGAGTTCGGCATGGAAGATGAGATGCGCCTCGATGAGGCACCGGCGCCTTCCATGGCGCCCATGCCGGCAGTGTCTTCCGTCCTCATGGAAGGCGCGGGCGAGGCTATTCCGGTCGCCACAGCGGGTGTCGATCTTGTGGATACCCCCGGAATATCCACCGCCGAGCCTGTGGATAACTGTGAAACGCCCGCTTCGAACTGTCGGACAGTTACAAATTCCGGGAGTGACCCAGGCGACAAAGGCGGGGCGGATTTTCACCGTGCCTGGAAAACCTCGGCACGGTGGGAACCGCGAGATTCCGCGGTAGTTGAAACAGATAGCGAGTTATCCACAGGGTCTCACCGTGCGGGGATTACCGGAGCACGGTGGACCGGAGCACGGTCAGCCCAGGCGCATATATCTAAAGATATATCCAACAATTCCTCACTACGTTCGGAATTAACCAACCAACCAACGCAGCCCGAATTTTTATCGGAAGCTTCTGGCATGGTTGGTGTGGTGGATTCCCAGGTTGAGCACCCCGCGCCGGCCGCGGTAACTCCGGTTCGCCGTGAGCCTGTCCCAGCCGTCGAAGATCAAGCCCGGCGTGAGCCAGCGCCGGGGGGTTCGGGGCGGCCGGATGCCGGGCAGGCTAGCGCGCCGCCTGGCAGCTGGCCGACATCAAGCACTGCGCAGACGCAAGGCTCGCGGCAGGCATGGGCAGCTAGCCTGATTGGTGAATGCGTGCCACGTGACCTGGTGCGTTTCCTGGCACCCGCGCGCTTCGTCGCGGTTGCCCGGGATCTCCAAGTTGCGCTTGATTCGGGCTGGCAGCGCGCGGAGATACGTGCCCAGCTCGCGGGTAACGCGCTTGGTGCTACGCGCAATCCTGGTGGTGTCATCGCACATCGCATCCGCGATATCGCGCTGGCCAGCCCGCCCAGGCCACCACGTCCGCGCACTGCCGTGGTGGTGGATACCAGGCCTGATCCGGGTGAGGTTTGCGCGATGCCTGAGGGGCTGCGGGCAAGGGTTTCCCGCCCGCACCCGCCGGCCCCGCAGCCGGCCTCGACCGGGCCGCCGGGTGAGGCCGGTGTGGTGCGGTGTAGGGGTTCTGGCGAGACCTAGCGCCGGGTTAGGCTGAAGAAAAACAACCCGCAAGTTTTTGAAAGTTTTTAGCGAAAAGGAGGGCAAGCCATGAGCGAGCAAACAACCACACCCGACGGCGCTGTTGCTGTTGCCGGCGACGAGGTCACTACCGAGCAGGGCCGGGCGCGTGGTAGGCGTGTGTGGCTGTGGCCGAGCGTGGCTATCGCTGCGGCGATCGTGGCCGGTACTGGTGTTTACCTGGCAGGGCGCTCAGGTGGCACCGACGAGGCCCGGGCGGCCTATTCGGAGGCCGTGACGCTCAACGAGCAAGCCCGCGCCGCGCTGCAGACAGCCGTTGACGGTATCGGGTTCACGACCGAGCAATGCGTGGCTGATGGTGGCGCGCCCGCGGACTGCCAGGCTTTGGCACAGGCTGTGGAAGCTGCACGCGCCGGGCTTGCTGAGCCTTTCAAGGCGGCAGACGCTAAGGATCTGGACGCTGATTCAGCGCGTTCCCAGGCCGAGGCTTTGCGGGCTACGGCGAAGGATTTTGAGGCGCAGGCGGCCCAGATCAAGGATGCGACCGGCAAGCTCAACGAACAGTTCGAGGCTGCCACGTCGGCGTACTTGAGTGGCGATGCGGCGAGTTTCGCGGCGTCCTGCGAGGCTGCCACGACCACCGCCCGCGGTGTCGAAAGTCTTGCCGGCGAGGCTGATGGGTTAGCTGCGGATTGCAAGAGCTTCGCGGCTTCCGAGGGGAGCGCGCGGTTGTCCGTCCTCAAGGAAAAGACAGCAGCTCTCCAAGCCCGTGTTGATGCTTTGAACAACAAGGTGGCGGCCGCACAAACTCCGGCGGCGGTTCCCGCGCCGGCGGTATCGTCCGGCGGTGGTTCGGAAGATGCGGGCGGGTATTCGGATTCGGGATATTCCGCAACGGAAAGCGGCTCGTCGTGGTCAGATAGTTCGTATGAGGCACCCGCACCCGAGCCGGCCGCTCCTGCACCTGATCCGGCTCCCGCAGACAACGGCGGCGGATGGGTAGACAGCGGCTGGACGATGGACGGCCCCCCTGTTTGCAGCGAGGGTGATACCAACGGCAACTCGTGGTTTGTCCCCTGTCCGTAAAAGTAAAGGTGGCTCGGTGCTTGTTGGCGCAAGCACCGAGCCGGAATCCCCTCAATTTTTCGTAATGCTCCAACATTCGACTCAATGAAAGGACTCGTTTCCTATTATGGCAGCGACCACACACGCCCGGCCAGGTGGCCGGACTCTCGCCGCGCTCCTTGCGGCATTTACTCTGATAATTTCAAGTTTGCTTGGCGGTAGCGCCATGGCGGCTTATGACTCAACGGTCGGGCGCGGTATCGATCTCGTCGGTATTAATGCGTCGGGTGCGTTGCGGCTTGGCCCGCACATTAATCAGACTCCGCAGATTGGCGGGACAGCTATTGATGCATCCCCTCAATGGTGCATTGATGGCAAGAAAGCCGACCCGGGCCCGAACGATTTGACTTCGATTGCGACCCTGACGGATTCCGCACAGCATGTGCCAGAACTGGCTTTGACGACGCCGCAGGCAGCCTGGCTTTTGAATAAATACCAGGGCAACACGACAGATAACGTGAATTTGGCTGCCCTGGGTCTGCTGATGCATTCGAACTTCGAGAACACTCCGGCGGTGGCTCATGAAATCGCCGGAGCTACGCAAACCCAACAGCCCGATGTCTGGGCGCGCGCATTACAGTACGTTTCCGAGGCCCGTAACAGTGCAGCCGTCGGCTACGAAGGTGGCCAGGTGGAAGGCGATGGCCAACGCACCGGTAATATTCACGGAATCGTCGTCACGAATGGCAACGGAGTTCCAGTCGCGGGCGTTCCAGTTTCTTTGCAACTTTCCGGCCCTGCCGTCTTTGACGCTACTGGCACGAGCTCCTGGGCAGGGACTTCGGCTGCGGAACCGATCACCCTGAAGTGGACTGCCACGGGAAACGGTGATGTGTCCTATTCGATGCAAGCAGCAACTTCCGGTCGGCGGACTCTGACAAAGTACGGTTCGGATGGGTCGATTCAAGACATGATCACTACTGGTAATCGTGATCTCGCTTCTGACCCGGAGACGGTTACGGTTCCGGGACCGTCGTGGCGTGTGATTTTTGATTTCCAACCCACCGGAACCAGCCAAGCCACCAGCCAGGAGATCAACCTCGACGGTTCGATCACCGACACTCTCACCACGAGCGTGGACAAGTCTTATGGTGATGGGCAGTGGACGCAAGTCAACGGCGCTCCCGTGCCGGTGATGTATACCGCGACCGCGTATTGGGCGGGCCGTGAAAAGCCCGCAACCAGCACCACCATCCCGGCAGACGCCGAAGTCCTCGGCAGCGTGGACGTGACCGCGACGGGCGAGGGCCAGAAACTCGAAGCGAAGCTCACCACACCCAAGCGCGGCTACGTGAGCTGGGTTTGGTCGGTTGATAAGGCCAAGCAAGGCAATAACTCGCAGTATGTTCACCAGAACTGGGCGGATTCGTACGGCCTGGAAGCAGAAACGACATCGGAGAATTTCGACTTCCGTCCCCTGGGCATCTCGAACGTGGACACCGCGAAAGTAATCGACAAGGGCACTGTTCTCTCTGACACGTTCGATGCCAAGGCCGACCCGGCCTACCGGGATGGTGAATGGACACGCATCGTTGCTCCTGGCACATCATTTGACGAGGGCACGTACGTGCCGGTGACCTACCGTGCTTCCGCTTACTATGTTTCCCCGACCGAACTGCCCGCCACTGTGGCCACGGTTCCGGCGTCGGCGGAGCTGATTGAGTCTGTCACCGTCGTAGCTAATGGGCCGGGCCAGATCAAGGCCACGCTCTCGCAGCCCACAGTAAAGGCCGGGTTCGTGACGTGGGTTTGGGAAGTCAAGGCTGAAGACCAGCCCGCGGATTCCGCGAAGTGGATTAAGGCCGGATGGGCCGACCAGTTCGGCCTCCCGGACGAGACCACGTCGGTGCGTTACCCCGCACAGATCGACTCGACGCTCTCGATTCGCGACACCAAGAGCGGCACGTATCTCGTGGATGATGTTTTCGTGACGGGCCTTCCGAAGAACCATCCTGACTTCCAAGGCGGGATGGGTTTCAAGGCCGATGCTCAGGTGATTGAGCATGAGGTGTTGTTCTTCCCGCACGGTCTCGCCGTGACAGAAGCAAACCGGAGCCAGGCGGAAAAGATCGGCGAGACAGTCACGATTCCGGCGAAGAACGGGTTCTACCCGTCTATCGGTGAGACCTCGTGGTTGGTGAAGCAAGACGCTAACGGTAAAAATCTGCCGGGCACCTATGTTTTCGTTTCGTCGTTTGCTGGTGATGATCGCGTCCAACCGCTCACGACGAGCGTTGAGGACACGCGTGAGCAGTTCACCATCACCCCTGAGCCGTCGATTCACACCACTTTGACGCATGAGAACACGCACGTGGCGCCGAATACCGACAAGGTGGAGCTTGTCGATACGGTCTCTTATCAGAACCTGACGCCTGGTAAGGAATACCAGCTCGAGGGTACGTTGATGGATAAGGCGACCGGCGAAGCGCTCGTGGACGCGAATGGCGACAAGGTGACATCGCAGGCTACTTTTGTGCCGGAGACTCCGAACGGTACCGCCACGGTGACTTTCGTGGTGGATGGTTCGCTGTTTGCGGGTAAGCAGACCGTGGCTTTCGAGAAGCTCACGCAAGACGGTCGTGAAATCGCCGTACATACGGACATCAACGACGAGAACCAGACCGTTGTGTTCTCGAAGCTCCAGACGACTGCAACCGATAAGAGCGATGGTGACAAGACCATCGCGCCGGTGCCTAACGCCGTAATCACCGACCGGGTGTGCGATGTCGCCGGCACTCTCGTGCCGGGTACCGAGTATGAAATCACGACCGCGTTGATGCTAGATAACGGCGACGCCTTGCTCGACGCTTCGGGCAAGCCCGTAACAGTTACACGCAAGTTTATTCCGGCGGCCGCGAATGACTGCGCGAGCATCGATATCACTTTCGATGCGAGCAAGCTCGCCGGCAAGAAAGTCGTCGTGTTCGAGACCGTGACCCAAGACGGCAAGACCGTTTCGGTTCACCACGATCTCAAGGACTCCGAGCAGACCGTGTCGGTGGAGATTCCAGGCGATGGGGATAACGACAAGGCGAAGCGGCGGCTAACCCGCACCGGAGCAAGCGTCCTCGGCGGCGGTGTCCTAGCGCTTGGGTTTATCGGCGTTGGCGTGGCTGCGCTGCGTCGTCGTAACAACTAACCAAAAAATCCACCTACATCAGTAGGTAAGTGATAGTGGTGTGCCCGCACTCTAGGTGTGGGTGCGGGCACACCACACCTCCCCCATCCACTCTCGGCGGGGTGGCCATTTCTCTTCCCTTTCTTTTCCTTATCTTTTTCTTTCCTTTTTATTACCCCGATATGTCCGTGAGGAGGTGGCGCTGATGGGTGAGCGGCTTGGCGTGTGGGCACTTGAGCAAGGCGGACGCATCAGCGCAAACTCCCTCGCGCTCCTCGGCGTCGTCGCGTTGTTTGCTGATCCGGCCGGGGTATGTATCCTGACGCCTACGGATTTACAGGCACGCGCGGGCCTGAGCGAAAAAACCTTTAACACAGTGCTTACCGAGCTTGTTGATGCGGGTCTTATTTCGGCGCAAGAATCCACCACCGGCACTGCTTTTAGTGTTCTTGCTCCTCGCGCGTATTTAGACGATGCCACCAGGCCGGTCTCGGCGGCCGGTGAGTTAGAGCGCGGTCTGCGGATTATTTCGACAACACTCACCACTACCGCTAGCGGTACTGGCATGGCTGGAATGGCTGGCACTGCTGGCACTGCTGGCACTGCTGGCACTGCTGGCACTGCTGGCACTGCTGGCACTGCTGGCACTGCTGGCACTGCTGG
>NZ_JBOZCJ010000029.1:0-27909 GCF_051265215.1 Actinotignum stranguriae | reverse complement strand
CGAGTTTGAACCCGACTTTAGCCCGCTAGCAAGCCGAAAAGTCCGGATAAAACCAACACCAAGTGTCCTATAGGCCGATTCTCTTGCAAGCCCAAAACACGAAAAATCCCGCGGCACAGGCGGACCTATGACGCGGGACATCACAATCGTCGGGGTAGCGGGATTTGAACCCACGGCCTCTTCGTCCCGAACGAAGCGCGCTACCAAGCTGCGCCATACCCCGTGCTTTGGCAACTCAATAATAATAGCCCTCCGCGACGGAAAAAGCTAAATCCGATCTAGTGATCTGGCGTACAACCAGGCCAGTACGCTATGCGCCTCACAGGCAGCGCGGGATCTTCCCCGCGGCATCTTCCCTGCCGCTCAGCCCCAGCACCTCCCCGATCAGCACGCTCACTCCGCACCGCCGCGCACCCGCAGCAGAATCGCTTCGGGTGGCCGGAGGAACCTGACCGGAGTATAGGGCGAGGTCCCCAGGCCAGCAGATACATTCACCGCCATACCGCCGCGGAGCACGCGCACGCCGTCGCCACGCAGGGGCAGACGCTCCTCACCAGGATCCTCCCCGCAAGGCCAATCGAAAAGCCCGGAATCGTAGCGTAGCGGGAGATCACAATTCGTGGTCAAAGCTCCGAATCCGGGCACGGCCAGCTGGCCACCGTGCGTGTGGCCGGCCAGCGTCAGAGCTGCGCCGTCGTTCATTAACGCGTTGAGAGCGGCCCGATACGGTGCATGAACGACGCCGAGACGCAGATACCCGCGCGCAGCGTTCGTGCGCGGCTCACGTTCCGTGCTCGCGTTTGCCTCTAGCGCCGCGGCGCTTTCCACCGTATCGGTAGCCTCGCTGGGCCTGGGCATCCGGGCCCGGCCGATATGCGGATCGTCCATACCGACCGCGTGAATATCCCAGGCGGCCGCGTGCAGCAGCGCCCGCCGATTATTGAGATCAATCCAGCCGAAAGATTCCAGCCCGGCGGTCATCTCATCCCAGGGCAAATTCGGTTCGCCCTTCTCGACCAACGGCGGGAAGAGTCCGGGCGCCACGTAACGTAGCGGATTCTTGAGCACCGGCGCGAAATAATCATTCGAGCCGTACACAAAAAGCCCCGGAATATCGGCGAGCGGCGCCAGCGCGTCAAGGAGCGGGCCGACGGCGTCCGCTTCGGAAAGATGGTCACCCGTCAGGACCACAAGGTCGGGGCGGCAACGTTGGGCCAGATCGCTCAAGAATTGCTGCTTGGTCCGGTGGCGGCGCAGCAGGTGCATATCCGAGAGGTGGAGGATGCGCAGCTCACCGGCCATGCCCGCAACCTGCGGCAGTACCAGCACCCGCTCGCGCAAGGTGTAGCGGTGTGCTTCCTGCAGTGCCCAGCCCAGGCAGCCAGCCCCCGCGGCCACGCCCACTGCCACGCCGGTGCCCAGGGCCTTGAGCGCGGTGCGCCGGACTCGGTGCTTATCAACTTCGCTCACGGTATTCACCTTCCGTCTCGGAGCACTGAGGTTTCTGCAAGGCCACCGGCCCGAACCTGGCTCACGCTGCGTTGCCCGCACGGCGCAGCCCGGCCCCCGCAGCGCCGGCTACTCTTCCACAACCTCAACTTCTTCGTATTCTTCGTTGCTCTCGCCTTCGTGAACAGCCTCGGGCGGAACCGCGCCCGGCTCCCCCGGCGCGGGTTGCGCGGGGGCCGGTGCCGGCGTGGGAGATGGCGAAGGCGTCACGGGCGCTTGCGTGGCGGGTGCCGGGCGCCGCATCGGGGTGGTGGGTTGTGGGAAAGGCACGGCCGGCTGGCCGGCCAACGCGGCGTTCATATAATCGGAGAACATCATCGCCGGGAACAACCCGCCGTAAACTTCCGAATGGTACTCACCCTTAATAACTGAGTCGAACATGGAAATATTGCCTTCCATGTGGCCCTGCCAGGTCACGGTAGCAAGTTGCGGGGTGTAACCCATGAACCACGCATGCCAGTCCTTATCGGAGGTACCGGTTTTCCCGGCCACTTGGCGCCCACGCAGCGCCGCTTTCTCACCGGTCGCTCCACGTTCCACCACGTGCTGAAGTACCGCATTCGTTTTGCGCGCCGTCTCCTTGGAAATGGCCTGTTGGCACTGCGGTTTACGTTCGGAAATAACCGTGCCATCGTGTTCTTCGATGGAGGTATAGGACATCGGGTCACAGCGGATCCCATCATTGGCGAGGGTGGCACCGGCCGTCGCCATGGAGAGCGGAGTGACGTTATTCGTACCCAGAATCATCGGGGGAACAATATCGAAAGGCTCATGATCCCCGCGTTCCACACCCATGGCCTGGGCTTTATTCGCGATCTGGCACAGATCCAGCTTCTGGGCCATATGCGCGAAGGTGCCGTTAGTAGACATGCGGGTACCTTCCAGCACCGTGCGCGGACGGTTGGACTGCCCCAGGTTCCCCACCGGCCAGGGTTCCCCCGCCAAATTCGTACACGAAGCCTGGAATGAGCTCTGCGGCAGCAAGCCTTCGCTACTATCCACCACGTCATAGGCACTGCGCCCGGAATCCAGCCATTCCACCAGGGTAAATATCTTGAATGTTGATCCGGACTGGAAACCGGCACCGCCACCCATATCCTGCGGGGCCGTCACATTCACCTGCGTCATGCGGGTATCTGTTTCATTCGGTACCCCGAAGCGGGTATTTTGCACCATCGAGACAATATGCCCGCTCCCCGGCTCCACCGACACCAGTGCGGCATCAATTCCGGAAGCGTCATCCACGGGCTGGTGCGTAACCACCGAGTCATAAGCATGCTGCTGGCGCGCCGAATCTAGGGTGGTGCGGATGACTTTGCCACCCCGGTAGAGCTGGCGGGTACGCTCGGCGCGGGTGGCACCCAGCGCCTTGTCATTGAGCAAATTCTTGACCACGTACTCACAGAAGTAAGCGCTAATACCCGCCGAACCGCAACCGGCCACTTGCTCAGAGACGTGCATATACGACTCAATCGGGGTGGCCTGAGCTTCCTTCATTTCCGCTTCGGTAATAAAACCGGAGCGGTACATTTCACCCAGTACCACATTGCGACGCTCAGTATTCGCCTCCGGATGGCGTACCGGATCCCACTGGGCGGGGTTCTGGGTGATCCCGGCCATTGTGGCCGCTTCCACCACCGTGAGATCCTTCGCGGACTTAGAGAAGTAGCGCTGCGCGGCCGTTTCCACCCCGTATTGCGAGGGGCCGAATTGAGCAAGATTGAGATAACCGGTGAGAATCTCATCTTTCGTCATCGTTTTTTCGACGGCGATGGCGTAACGAGCTTCATTGATCTTACGCGCGATAGTTTGTTCGGTAGCCCGCTTGATTTTCTCATTATCATCAGCGATACGCCCCTCTTCCAGAAGCGCATTTTTCACGTACTGCTGGGTAATGGACGAACCGCCCGAAAGCCCGCCCGAGGTGAGATTCGAGACCAGCGCGCTGACGGTGCCCTGCACGTCAATGCCGTGATGCTCGTAGAAACGCCGATCCTCAATTGCTACGACGGCGTTTTTCATATGCTGCGAGATCTGATCGGAGCGCACGTTGATCCGGTTCTCGATATAGAACCGGGCCAGCACCGATCCATCTTTGGCCAGCAGCACCGTCTGTTCCGAAGGCTCAGTAAAGCCTAAGTCCTCCGGTACGTCGTCGAAAATACCGGTCACCGCACTGGCCGTGGTTCCCATCGTCATGACGAAAGGCAACGCAATCCCCGCCATGAGGGCGCCCCCGCCACATAGAGCCAGGACCAGCGCCAGCACGAACGTTCCGATTTGCCGTCCGGTCGCTTGTTTTTTCGGGCTAGAACTCGACATACCCCTAAGAATACTGACCCGGCGCAGCGAAAGAAACGAGACATACGCTGCCCCGGCAGTTCTCCGGGCTTCCCGGTACATCCACTCGCCCGCTCGAGCGCCCCCTCACCCCCCGCCACAAGGCGGACAAACGTAGCGCACGTCATAAAACGCTAATATTATGATCGTAAAACAGTAAAGAACAGCGCCGTCGCATACCACCACGCCGAAGTGAGGGGGATAGATGACCACAACACTGGCCCTGTACCCGCATTGGGCAGATTCCGCCGCCTGCACCGATATTGATCCCGATTCGCTTTTCGTACGCGGCGCGGCTCAGCGCCAGGCCCGCTCGATTTGTTTTCGCTGCTCGGTGCGCCTGCACTGCCTAGCCGATTCGCTGGACGCGGAAATGATGTTCGGGGTGTGGGGCGGGATGACGGAACGCGAACGCCGCGCCCTGCTGCGCCGCCACCCGGAGGAACGCAATTGGAGGCGTCGCATTTTTGAAGGGCGCGACCCCCTGGCCCGCTCCCTGCGCGAGGGGGAGGGCTAAGCCCGCCCCGGAAACGCTTAGCCCGCGGGCACTGGGCGCGCCGTCGTTCCACCACAGGTGCGGCAACTTCGCGCAGCCGTGCCCGTCGAGCTAATCTATTAGCACGCGCGATATTCCGCGCACTTACACTCAACGATTCCGCGAGAGGCCTACGCATGGACACCATCAGCACCCGTCTAACCCAGCTGGGTATCGCTCTTCCCCCGGTTGCCGCTCCCGTTGCAGCCTATATCCCCGCCAAACAACACGGGGATACGGTACGAACTTCCGGGCAGCTACCTTTCGTAGACGGCCAGCTACCAGCCACCGGAAAACTCGGCGCGGAAATCACCGCGGAGGACGGCTATTCCTACGCGCGCATCGCCGGCATTAACGCCCTCGC
Organism: Actinotignum stranguriae; assembly: GCF_051265215.1. NCBI lineage: Bacteria > Bacillati > Actinomycetota > Actinomycetes > Actinomycetales > Actinomycetaceae > Actinotignum > Actinotignum stranguriae. The sequence goes on along the minus strand of NZ_JBOZCJ010000029.1, from coordinate 23,161 downwards.
GGCCGCCGCGGAAGCCGCGGGCGGCATCGATCACATCCGCAGTATTTCGCACGTCACCGTTTTCGTGGCCTCCGCCCCGAGCTTTACCGCGCAACCCCAGGTCGCCAACGGTGCCAGTGAACTTTTCGGGGAGATTTTTGGGGGCGACGGCGCACATACGCGCTCAGCTGTCGGCGTGAGTGTGCTCCCGCTGGACGCCCCCGTCGAAGTAGAAATCGAAGTGCTGCTGCACTAACGGCGCGTTACGGTTCGCGCGCGGGGCCCGGCACGGCGAAAGCGCGCGAGCGGTGGCGTACCGGAGATGCAAACTAGGCCGTGAGTTCCTGGCGCGGCTGCGCCTCCAGGAATTCGCGCACCTCAGCGCTAGGGATCTCCCGCGCGTAACTACCGCCCGCGAAAGTTTCCATCGCGCCGATACCGCGTTGGAATACGAAGCGGATAGCCCCGCCCAGTGATTTCTTATCGTGGCCCATAGCGCGCATAATATCCGCCACGCTCACCCCGGCGGGTAGCTCGGTAGGCAGGCCGATGGCACGGAGCAAGGTATCCACCCTCGTGACATCCGTTTCACTGAGGTAACCGTAGCGTAGCCCTAACCGGCATTGCAGATTCAGCCCAATGGCCACGCATTCCCCGTGCGGGAGGGCGTAATTCAGCGCGGCCTCCAGGGCCCGCCCAATGGTGTGACCGAGGTTGAGGGCCATGCGGCGGTTTCCTTCGTGCACATCGGATTGCACCACCTCCACCTTGATTTCCGCATTGCGACGGGCAATATAGCCGCTAAGAGCGGTATCGCCCACCATCTCCCGCACACCCCGACCGTGCTGCACGAAGTGGTCTTCCAGAATCTCGAAGAAATCACGGTCGGCCAGGCAAGCGTGCTTGACGGTCTCGCCCATGCCGTCGCGCAGTTGCGCATCGGTGAGAGTCGCCCAGCGCGCCACATCAATAAGAACGGCACGAGGCTGGTGGAAAGCCCCGATGAGATTGGTGGCAGCCGGGGTATCCACCGCGGTTTTGCCCCCGATAGCAGCATCCGCCGCACCCACAAGCGTCGTCGTCATGGTGATATACGGAACCCCGCGGGTGAAGGTGGCGGCCACGAAACCGGCCAGGTCGGAGACGACCCCGCCCCCTAAGGCCACCACCACAGTGTCACGATTGAAACCGGCAGCGAGCATGGCATCTTCCAGCTGTTCTTTGGTGGCGCGGGTTTTATTTTCTTCTCCGGCCGGGAAAACGAAAAGCTGCGGAGCGCGGGAGTGTGCGGGCTGAGACTGGGCAGCATGACTGAGCACGTCCATGACCTGCACACCGATAAGGTCATTGACGGTGCTATCGGTAATGACCGCGACCCGAGAGCGGCCCAGCCCGGCCGCTTCCAGCACGCCGGGAAGTTCACCGGCCAGATCGGTGCCAATCAGCAGCGGGTAGGACTCATCAACGGTGCGAGTCAGCTCAACATTGAGGCGGGTAACCATGTGATCCTCCTGGAAAGTAAAACTAGTGCGAGCGCGGGGCAGCCTGACGGTGGGCGTGCTGGGCTACCCACCAGTGCATAGCGATGGCCGCGGCCGCAGCAACATTGAGGGAACGGGTGGAGCCATCCTGGGTGATTTCCACCGCGCCGTCGCAGCGCTCAAGTAAATCGGGGGAAATACCGGCGGATTCCTGCCCGAAAACCAGAAGGCAGTTTTTCGGGAGCTCGGATTGTTCCAGGGGAACGGCCCCCTCCTGATTATCGATAGCGATGAGTTGGTACTCGTGTTCGCGAGCCCATTCTTCCAGCTCAGCCGGGGTGGGATGGTAGTACATCGTGAGGTAGCGGTCGGTAACAAGTGCCCCGCGTTTATTCCACTTATGCCGCCCTACAATATGTACACCACCAAAATTAAAGGCGTTGGCACTGCGCACAATCGACCCAATATTAAGATCGTGCTGGAGATTTTCAATGGCAATATGGGCACTGACCGCGCGACTCGCCATATCCGCTTTGATTGCTTCCACGCTCCAATAGCGATATTTATCGACGACGTTACGGTGGTCCCCTTCCGTCAAAAGCTGCGGGTCCAACCGGGGATCCGCCGGCCAAGGCAGCGGGTGCGGGCCCACACCGACCGTGCGTTTCTCACCGTAAGGTGAGCCGCCCGGTTCAGGAATGCGGTGTGCGGGCAGCTCAACACCCTCGCCCGCGCCTGCGAGTTCGCCCGCGCCTGCGGCAGGCGCGGCATCCACGGCAGACGCAACTTCACCCGCGGGCATGCTCAGAGAATCACGAAAATCAGAAGACTGGGAAGAATCTGTCACTCCCCTAGTCTAGCGGCGCTCCCACTCCGTCCACGGGGAAGCGCCATATTTACCTGCCGGCCACCGGAGCCGCGTGTTTCGCTGGCGCCGTCGGCCTTGTACAGTAGTGGTATATGCAAGCGCAATAAACGATTCGCCACCCCGAGCCCGGGTGCGGGAAACCCTAAGAAGTGGAGCAGCGATGACGAAGATGTGGAAACCTCTCGCGGTGGTGGCCGCCGGTGCCCTGATCCTGAGCGGGTGCGCGAATAATGCGCTGGTCTCCCCGGAAGGCGGGCACGGTCCGTCCATAAGCGAAGGGCGCGGTCGGGGTGGATCGGGCGGCGCACCCATTTTCGACGAAAGTATTTCGAAAACCGGGCAATTTACGCCTGTGGCCGATAACGCGCAGGCCCGTGAGATTATTAAGCGCGCCATCGCCAAGCAGGATGAGATTATTGCGAAAAGCTCGCAGGATTTCTTCGGTACCTCCCTCGGCCTGGATATGTCCATGGAGATTTCCGCGGATGTGCCCGGGGATGGGCCTGGGGTGGCCACCATCGATATTGATATCGATGTAGATTCGAACACCCGCCTCATGGCCATGGAGATGGATATTGACGCCTCCGGGATTCCCGGGGCGGAAACGGAAGGTATGCCCAGCAAGATCTCCACCGCACTGTGGATCGGGGAAGGATCGAAGCCGGATACCGTTACGGTATATACCAATATGGCCGGTTTCTGGAGCAAAACCGAAGAAAGCCTGGCCGATATTGTGGATTCTGGAGATGCGCCCACCTCGCCCGGCTCCTACCGCGGGGAAGATATTTTCCCGAATATCGAGGAGACCCAGGTCTTTGAGGATGCGGAGAACTACCTGATCGTGGGCCCGCTCTCCGATACGATGGCGCAGGAAATGCAGGGTGCCTCGCCCGGTTTGGATCTGAGCGACTCCGCTAATCTCCAAGTGCGTATCGATAAGAAAACGTACGAGGTGCGGGGCATGGCCATCGTGGCGCCGGCCTACTTCCAGGGCCTGCCCACGGAAACGCGGGTGCGCTGGGATTACCGTCAAGCCAAGCCGCTCCAGCTACCCGATGAAGCCCGCAAGGCTCCCGCTGGCGGCGGTAGCTTCTAACTCTGGGCGTGCCCGGCAGCTTTTCTCAAGCAGCCGGGCCGCTTGTTTTTTCGCCGAGCCGCTTTTAGCTGCGCCCGGACAGCCCCGGCCCGGCGAATTTCCGCACCAGCGCGCGCGGGGCGAAACGCAGCGCCGCGGCAGCCGTTTTGTAGAGCACGGTGGGCGTGACGAGTACCCGCCCGCGCCGGCAGGCCTCCAACGCGGCATTCACCACAGCTTCGGGCTGGGCGAAAAGAATCCCGGCCCACTGGCTGGCATCCACCGCGGCCCGCTCGTGAAATTCGGTGCGGATAAGCCCCGGGGTCACGCAGGTGACCGCCACCCCGTGCGGCCCCAGTTCCGCGGCCAGCCCCTCGGAAAAAGAACGCACCCAGGCTTTATGCGCCGAATATGTTCCCTGCGCGGTGCCGGCTGTCATCGAAGAGACGTTAATAATTCCCCCGTAGCCGCGCCGCGAGAATTCCCGCGCCGCCGCGTGAGAGGTAATGAGAACAGCGCGAACCATGACGTCGAGCGCTTCTTCTTCCCGTTGCAATTCCCCGGAGGAGAATTCCTGCCCCAGCCCGAAACCCGCGTTATTGACCAGCAAACCGATGGGCTGCTTGCGCTGCGCTACCCGGCGCGCAACCATACGGGCGTCGTCGTGCCGCGAAAGATCCGCGGTAAGCACCTCCACCTGCACCCCGGCGACCTGCCGCAGATCATGCGCGAGTGCTTCCAAACGCGCTCGGTTGCGTGCCACGAGCACGAGATCATTTCCTTCGGCCGCGAGCTGCCACGCAAATTCCAGACCGAGGCCGGCGCTGGCACCGGTAATAAGAGCACTTCCCATAACCGCTATGGTAACGTGCCCGCGCTCTCTACACTGGTGTTATGCGTATTGCCACCTGGAATATTAATTCTGTGCGCGCCCGCGCCGAACGCGCCCGCGCCGTCCTGGAACGCTGGGACCTGGACGCCCTCCTCCTGCAAGAAACGAAATGCACGCCCGCCCAGTTCCCGCGCGAAATTTTTGAAGACGCCGGATACGAAGTCGCCTGCGCCGGCCTCAACCAGTGGAACGGCGTTGCGATTCTTTCCCGCGTGGGGATCGAAAACGTGCAGGTTGGCTTCCCCGGGCAGCCGGGTTTTTCAAAGGTCGACGACGACGGCGCCCTCCTCAGCGCGCCTACCGTGGAGGCACGCGCCCTGGGAGCGCGCCTGGGTTCCGGGCCGGACGCGGTCAATGTGTGGAGCCTGTATATCCCCAATGGGCGGGCCTACGGGGATCCGCATTTCCACTACAAGCTGGAATTCCTCGGCGCCTTGCGGGCCGCGGTGAGCGCGCGGCTGAGCGAGGAACCTGACTGTCCGCTGCTGCTGGCGGGGGACTGGAATGTGGCTCCGCGCGATACTGACGTCTGGGATATTGATTATTTCCGCAATGACGTAGGAGTGTACGTCACCGCGGAGGAACGCGGAGCGTTGGCCGCACTGCTGGAGGCCGGGGTGGAGGATATTACCCGCGCGGCCGAGGGAGCGGATTACACCTTCTGGGACTACCAGCGGCTGCGCTTCCCGAAAAATCACGGGATGCGTATCGACTTCGGTTTCGCCTCCCCGGCTCTGGCCACCCGCCATACCCGCTCCATCATTGACCGGGACGAGCGGAAGGGCAAAGGAGCTTCCGACCACGTCCCGGTCATTATGGAGTTTGCAGCTTAGGCGGCGGGGCGGTCGCGGGCGCCCGCCTGGCTTGGGCACGCGCCCACTTCGCTACGCGGCGCGGCTGAGCTGAGCCCGGCACCGGCGGGTACGCAGGTGCAGGATCCGCGCGCAGCCCAACCCCGTAGCCGAGGCAATGATGGCATAGAGGAAGGCGCGGGTGTAATCGCCGTCGTACATAGCACCGATCTGTGCACCGAGCCGCGGGGCGAAAATAGCGGCCACCGAAAAACCGGTGAAAGCAAGCGCATAGTTAATGCCTTGCCAGCGTGGCCCGAAGCGATCCATGACGCAGGCGGGCATGATCGCAATGGTGCCGCCGTAGCTCAGGCCGAGCGCGAGGAGGCCTCCGGCCAAGAAGATGCCGCCGGCCAGGGTGCCGATCGGGTTGCCGGCTAGGCCGCCGGTACCGGTCGTTGCATCGAGTGCGCCCGCTCCCCCGACGAGGCCGCGCCTGCCCACGATGAGGAGGAGCAGGCCGAAGGCGTCGCAGCAGAAGGTGACTTCGAGAGTGCGGGCGTGACCGAGGTGGTCGGCGAGCCAGCCAAAGCAGAAGCGCCCCGCGGTGCCCGCGCAGGCGTAGAGGGAGACGAAAAGCGCGGCGCTGGCCGCGGAGAAGTGGAACATTTTCATCGCGATGGGCGCTGCGTTAGAGACAATCATGAGGCCGGAGAAGGCCCCGGCGATGAAAATGGCGAAAATCAGCCAGAAATCAGGGGAGGCGAGCATCTGGCCAGTAGTGAGAGACGGGCGGGTGCTGCGTATGGATGCTGGTGCTGGTGCGGTATGCGCAGCTGGTGCGGTATGCGCAGCTGGTGCGGTATACGCAGCTGGTGCGGTATACGCAGCTGGTGCGGTATACGCAGCCGATGCTGCGGCAGGCGCGGGTGCCGGTTCCACGGCGGGTGCTGTAGCGATGACAGGGGTAGCAGGGGCGACTACGCCTTCCACCGGGGCAGCGCGGTAATTGAAAGCCACGATGAGCGCGATCACCCCGTAAAGGCCGGCGAAAACCAGCAAGGTGGTGCGTAGACTGCTGGAGTCGAGGAGTCGCTGGGCCAAGGGTGCCATGACGATGCCAGAAGCTCCGTTCACGCAGGAGATAATGCCGGAGATGAGCCCACGCCGGCCCGGGAAGAAACGCAGGGTATTGGACAGCGCCGAGGTGAGGACCAGCCCCATGCCGATACCGCCAATGAACCCGTAGCCGAGCACGAACTGGAGCGGGGAGCTCGCGCAGGCCGCGCTGGCCCAGCCGATGGCCGCGCACAGCGCGCCGATGGTTGCCGTCCATACCGCGCGACCGCGGTCAATGTAATACCCGCCCAGGAGCATCGGCAGCGGGGCGAGGGCATTGGTGAGAGTATAGGCACCCATCGCCGCGCTCAGCCCGTAGAGCTGGGTGGCCGGGAGTTGGAAAATTGAGAAAACGTATGAACACCCGGTAATGAAGGTGAGCAGGCAGGCACAGACGAGCACCCGCCAAGGATGAACCTGACGCATGATTTCTCCGTCGTTACACGAAACCGCCAGTCGCGGCGCGGCCAGCGGGTAACACGGCGGGGTACGAGCCTGTGCGCCCTGGTGCAGCACGAAGCCGCATACTGGGCACAGGAACGGAACCGAACACAGACACCGGCACCCCCACCCACGTTACCTACGGTAGCGTAACTTAGGGGTGGGGTGCCGACCGCGCTATCTCATTATTCGATCACAGGCACCCGTGCACGAGGTTGCGCTTGAGAGGTTGCGGTTGAGAGTCAGCAGCGGACTCGAAATTATCCACAGAGTCACGAAACGCCGCCCTTATCTACAGCCTGCGGATAGGTCTTTGCTGCGCTTTAACACCGTGCGAGAATGGCGGAAAAAGGCGGCAGCCACCCGAAACTCACAATTGAAAGGGTAAGTCATGAGTTTTGTTAGAGGACGTAAGTTGTTCCCAGATCTTACGTTTAACTCTCTTGAAGACGTTCTCAAGCGCAAGGAAGAAATCTTGCAGGAGGTCAGAATGACCCGCGAGGAATTCGACCTACGCGCCGATAACTACCAGCTCGGACCGGACGAGTCTGACGCTTATTTCGAGATGATTGGTCTGGATCGCTTCGAGGAGTATTTCCGTGGTGAACGCACAATTGGATGAGCGTGCCGATGAATTTGCGGCGCACCTGCAGCGGATTGGGGAGCTGTTTGATCCCAGATTTTCACTGTCGAGGCAGACGGCTCCGAAGGGAGATCTTCCCGCAGTAAGACTATTTGGCGATATTCACGTTAATAGTTTCCTTATCGTCCGTTTCGACTATATGGTTTTCGTTGATCAGGAAACCGGTTTACTCACTGTCGATAATTCGATGTTCTCGGTACTCCCGGGGGCAAAAAACAGCGAGCCCTTGGTGCACTGGGATTATATGCGCTCGTCAGACTCAAATATTCCCAGCGCACATATCCATGTGCATGCCCACTGTGACGAATGGACATCAGCTATACTCCCGAGCGATGAGCATTCTCCCCGCTCGCACGGGCGTCCCAAGAACGAAACGCGCGCTCCCCGGATTGCTGATATCTGCCTCCCAGCAGGTCGGGGCTGGTTCCGGATCTGCCTAGAACAAGTTCTCCTCTTCGTTATTGACGAGATCGGGGCGGCATGCACACCTGAGGTACGCGAAGCACTCGATCACGGCATCGAAAAATGGGAGGAGGTCCAACTGGAAGCCATGGTGCGTGCTAACCCCGCCATCGTACTCGAAGCCCTCGAAGCGTGAGCCGTGAGCGACGGTTGTCAAGCGCAAGTTCACTCTGTACGACTAGCGCAACCGAGAAGAATCGGATGGCTAAGGTGCGGAAACCTGCCACCCGCACGGCAATGGCACATAGAATACTTCACTCTGCCATCGTTGCCCGCACAAGAAACAGTTAGAGCAGCTCCGCCACTTCCGCGATGGAGGGATGCACATAATCCGGGCGGTAGGGGAAGTTCACGATTTCTTCTTGCGCGGTAGACCCGGAAAGCACCAGGTGGGTTTGCAGCCCCGCTTCCATACCCGCGAGGATATCGGTATCCATCCGATCCCCCACCAGCGCGGTTTCTTCCGAATGCGCATCAATAAGATTGAGTCCCTTGCGCAACATCACCGGATTCGGCTTACCTACGTAATAGGGCTGGCGGCCGGTAGCTGCGGTAATCATCGCAGCCACGGCCCCGGTTGCCGGAATCGGCCCCAAATCGGATGGGCCCGTCACATCCGGGTTGGTGGCAATGAACCGGGCACCCTTGTTGATGAGGCGAATCGCGGTGGTGAGCGCTTCAATGGAATAGGTGCGGGTTTCCCCGAGAACCACCACTTCCGGATTGACATTTGTCATCACGAAACCGACGTTATACATCGACGTAGTGAGCCCAGCTTCACCCACCACGTAAGCGCGCTTATTCTCCACCTGGTCCGCGAGGAAATTCGCGGTGGCAGCTGCCGAAGTCCAAATATGGTCTTCTGGAACGATCAGTCCGGCCGCCTCTAGCCGCGCGGAAAGATCACGCCGGGTAAAAATCGAATTATTGGTAAGAACGAGATAGGGGTACTCTTTTTCGTTGAGTTTATTGAGAAAATCCGCAGCACCCGGAAGCGCCTTTTCTTCGTGGATGAGCACACCATCCATATCGGTGAGCCAGTTCTTAATCACTCGTGTCATACCGCCATGATATCTAGTTTCGCAGGTCCCGGAACGTGCCGAGGGTCCAGGCCGGCGGTCTGGCTGGTCCGGGTCGCACATACCAGGCGCTGCGTCACACCGTCTGCTTAGGCCCGCGCTTGGCGCAGATACCGGTAGACAGTCGGCTCGGAAAGATTCATCGCGAGCGCTAGGTCGGTCACGGCCCCGCGCAGCTGGAAAAATCCATCCTCGTCCAGCGAACGCACCACTTCCAGGCGCTCGGCTTGGGTGAGGTGATCCACGGAGACGTGATAACGCGAGAGCACCGATTCCATGGCAGCCGTTTTCATATCGGCAACCGAGGAAGCCAAAATTTCCGGCTTTTCCGCCGATGCCTCCTTGCGGCGCTCAGGATTGGGGAAATACAGGGAGGCGATTTTTTTGACAGTTTCGTCCAATTGCCGCAGCACCGTTTGGTCAGAATTAAGACAGAGCATCCCAATGATGCGGCCCCGTCGTCGTATAAAAAAGGTGGAGGAACGCAAGGTGCGTGCGCGACCCGGCGTAATCGCCTCGTAACCGGTAAGGTAATCGGCCGTTGTTCCTTCGCCGGCACGCAACACCCGCAACATAAGGTCGGTGGCCGGGGAACCTACGGTGCGCTGAGTGACATGCGAGTTGGCGATGGCGATAACCGAATGGTCCAGGTCGCTCACGTCGTGGAGCACCACCTCGGTGCTCTCCCCCAGTGCCACCCCGAGAAATTCGACGAGCGGTTTGAACGAGGCCACGTATTCGCTATCTTCCCGGGATATCGCTTCTCCGGATATTACCTCGCGGGGTATCGCTTCACTTTCCGCTGCCTCCATGGCTCCGGCTCCTTCCTCCGTACGGCCCCGTTGCTGTATCTTCTGACAAAATATCTTAAATGCCAGGCATAATGCGGGGGTGCGCACTACACTGAGTGGCACCCCCGACTTTCCATCCCGCTTACAGGGTTTCTTCACCCTTGGCGATGTAGGAATCCATCTCCTTGTCCGGAACCATATTGCCGCCGGTAATCCAGGTTAGATGCGTGGCACCCGCGAGCTTCTCCGGGGTAAGACCCGCCCGCTCCAGGTACTCGCTGGCGGCGAGCACGTGGAAGGGGCCCTCGAAGGAGGTCGAGGAAGAAGGCTCAATGCGCAGGTCTTCAGTCTGGGCCAGGAGCGCCACGTTTTCGTACATGGTCTGGTCCTCAACGGTGTAGTAGCCATCGATGAGGTACTGCATGCGCGAACCCACGAAAGCCGAAGGGCGCCCGCAGGCCAAGCCGTCAGCGGCAGTGAGGTTATCGATGCCGAAATCCTGCACGGCGATCTCGTCGTGCTTGCCGGTCATAACTCCGAGGAACATCGAGGGCGAGTGGGTGGGCTCGGCGAAGATGCAATGGACATTGTCACCGAAAACCGTTTTGAGGCCGAAAGCAACGCCGCCCGGGCCGCCACCCACCCCGCAGGGTAGGTAGGCGATGAGCGGATGATCGGCATCCACCGTGATATCCAGGGATTGGAACTGGCCTTGCAGGCGGCGTGCGGCCACCGCGTAACCGAGGAAGAGCGAGGGGGAATTCTCATCGTCCACGAAGTAGGCGGTGGGATCTGATTCGGCTTCCTTGCGGCCCTGGGCCACCGCAACCGAATAATCCGATTCGTATTCCACCACGTTCACGCCGTGGGAGCGGAGCTTATCCTTCTTCCACTGGCGGGCATCGGCGGACATATGCACAGAGGCCTGGAAACCTAGCTGGGCAGACATAATCCCGATGGACAATCCCAGGTTGCCGGTGGAACCCACCGCCACCTTGTACTGGGAGAAGAACTTCCGAGCTTCTTCGGTATCCAGCTTGCGGTAGTCATCTTCGAGGGTGATGAGGCCGGCTTCCAGGGCGAGTTCTTCAGCGTGCTTAAGCACTTCGTAAACACCGCCGCGAGCCTTGATCGATCCGGAAATGGGCAGGTGGGAATCAAGTTTCGCCCACAGCTGGCCCGGGATCTCCACGCCCTTACGTTCGGCGAGCTTGGCCTGCATGGTAGGAACCGCAACCAGCGGGGATTCCAGGATGCCGGCCGTGGGGCGGGCGGCAGGGAAAACCTGCTTGAGGTAAGGTGCCCAGCGCTTGAGGCGCGCTGCGGCGTCGTCCACGTCAGCCACCGTCAGGCCGACCCTTGCCAGCCCTTCCGCGGCCGGGAGCACCTCCGGATTGAACCAGTCAGCGACCTTGAGATCCACGAGGTCCTGAATGAGCGGGTAGTCCTCCACCCACTGCTCGAGAGTTTTTCCAGCGATAGTTGTCATGACTGAGTCCTTTCTCAGATTAATTAGTAGATAAGTACGAGGCGCCACTTCTACGCCATCTCAGCGCAACGTCAGCGCCACTCCCCGCGGCCTTTAGATGACGAGATGAAGCAGCATGGTCATGCACAGGGCCACCACCGAGGCGATCGTGGTGCCCACGGTGAGAGTCTTGAGAGCATCCCCCACCGAAATACCCATGTATTCCTTGTACAGCCAGAAGAGCGAATCAGTTACGTGAGTCAGACCAATAGCGCCGGCACCCACGGCAATAGCCATCAGAGCGGGGCTGAGATCCGGGGACGCTTGGAGCATCGGCAGCACAATACCGGCCGCCGAAATCATGGCGACGGTGGCACTACCTACCGCGAAGTGCAGCACAATAGCGATGAGCCAGGCGAGGATAAGCGGACTGACCGGCAAACTCCCCATAGCGCCCGCGATAGCCTTATCCATTCCCGAGGCCATAAGCACCGCGTTGAAGGCACCGCCCGCGCCGATAATGAGGAGCACCCCGCCGATAGGAGCGAAGGAGGAATCGGTTACCGACGACAGATCTGAAAGCGATTTGCCCCGCGAAATCCCCAGCGAGAAGTAGGCGAAAATCACCGAAATAAGAAGCGCCAGAATCGGGTTACCCACGAGGTCCACGAATTGACGCAGGCCGTTTTCTTCGGGCAGGGTCTGATCCGCAACGGTGCGGCACACCATAATAATGAGGGGGAGCAGAATCGTGAGCAGGGTAATGCCGAAACCGGGCAGGGAACGGTTCGCGTCGTCGTCCTTGAGAACGTTGCCGCCCGCGGCAGGCGCGTCACCATGGGTTCCCTTTGATTCGGGACCGGGTTTTCCTTCGGCGACGACGCCGCTTATCTGGCCGGCGCCCGCGGTGACATGCGCACGTTCAAGCTGGCGCAGCCCAATTCCGGTGTAGAGCGGGCCGCCAATGAGGGCGGCCGGAATCCCTACGATGAGGCCAAGCATAATTACCATGCCGATATCCGCACCGAGGGTACCCGCAATAGCGGTAGCTGCCGGGTGCGGAGGCAGGATGCAGTGAACCACCATGAGGGAGATGGCCAGTGGTACTCCCACCCGGATCTTCGAGCAGCCCACTTCCCTGGCCACCACGAAAACGAGGGGCACCAGGAGCACGAAGCCAACTTCCACAAAGACCGGGATACCGGCGATCAAGCCGAGGAATGACATGACAATCGGGGCGCGTTTCTCACCGAAAACTCGAAGCATGCCTTTGGCCAGGCGTTCAGCCCCGCCGGATACTTCCAGCATTTTTCCGAGAATTGCGCCGAAGCCAATAATAAGAACGAGGAATCCGAGCGTTCCACCAACGCCCTTTTCGAGTACATCGCCCACTTCCGCGGGCTTCACGCCCGTGACCAGCGCGACGGTAATCGCCGCGATGGTCAGGGCGATCGAGCCGTGTAATTTCAAGCCGACGATGAGCACAACGACAAGCACAATCGCGGCGATGAGGACTGCGATCAGCCCTCCGGTTCCTAGGGTCATCATAACCTCCCGTGTAGCGCCACATCAGTGTGGCCTGTTCCCAGCCTACACACACGAAGATACTTTTGTCATCATGATAAGTTTATTATCACGCTGTGGCGCAGCTTGCACCAAGCCGAAGTTTTCTGTGGTCATGGCACACTTGAAGCATGCCTGTGGATAACCGCCTCGTTTCGGATTCTTTTTCTTTCCCGCACGCACTCGGAGTTGTCGACGCTGCCGGGCGCTGTACCTTTTCTTATGGGAATGCTCGGGAGATATATCCGTATATGTCGGTGACGAAGCTACTGGTGGCCTGGGCGACCCTTATTGCGGTGGAACGCGGCCTGGCGGATTTTGACGATCCGGCGGGCCCTCCCGGTTCCACGGTTGTTCACCTCCTCGCGCATGCCTCCGGCTTGCCGGAGGAGGAAGGTCCGGTGCGGGTCAGCGTGGAGGAGAAACGCGTCTATTCGAATTATGGGTTTGAAGTGCTCGGTGATTATCTGGAACACCGCACCGGGATGTCGATTCAGAATTGGGTGCGCCGTGTTGTTATTGAGCCGCTGCGTTTGAGTTCGGTCGCGGTGGAAGCAAGCCCCGCTTATTCCGCGGTGGGGAATTTGCGCGATTTGGCGCGTTTTTCCGGGGAGTTACTGCGGCCGCGTCTTATTTCCCCGGAGTTGGCACGCTACGCCCGCGTCGTGCATTTTGATGGTCTACCCGGCTTGCTGCCCGGTTACGGGTGGCAGCGCAATAATTGCTGGGGTCTGGGCATGGAGATTCGCGGGAACAAGGATCCGCACTGGACGGGGCCGTCTTTTTCGCCGCGCACGTTTGGCCATTTCGGGCAATCAGGTTCTTTTTTGTGGGTGGATCCGGATCTCGGCAAAGCCGGGGTATTTCTGGGTGCTCAAGCTTTCGGCCGCGAACACCGGAAGTTCTGGCCTGCACTAACTGAGGAGATGCGAGGTCTGTAAAACAGCGCCCGCGGCAGGTGCTCCTACCCCGGGCGCTGTTTCTTATCGAGCGTGCTCGAAACCTACGGTTTTATTCTTCGCCTTCGCCGTTCGGGGAGACGAGGATCTTGACCGCGGTTTCGTTGCGGTTGATGAGGGTATCGAAGCCCTTGTCGACGAGGTCTTCCAGGTTGATCTTGCCGGTGATGAACGGCGAGACGTCAATCTTACCCGAGGCAACCAGCTCGATTGTTTCCGGATGGGTGTTCACGTAGGCGATGACGCCGCGAACATCGAGTTCCTTCATGACCACGGAATGCATATCAATATTCGGCTGGTGGCCCCAGATGGACATATTGACGAGCACCCCACGCGGCCCGAGCGCCGCGATGAGCTGGTTGAGTACAACGTCCACCGAGGTGCATTCGAATGCAACATTGGCGCCCACGCCATCGGTGAGCTTCTTGGTTTCTTCCACGATATCTACTTCGCGGGGATCCCAAGCGTAGTCCACCACGCCGGCATCCACAGCGCGCTGGCGGCGCAGTTCCGAGAGTTCCGATACCGCTACCGTGAGGCCCTTGGCCTTGAGGACCGCGCAGCAGAGCACGCCGATGGGACCGGCCCCGCCCACGAGGGCGAAATCGCCTTCCTTGACATCACCGCGGTCCACGCCGTGCACGGCAACGGAAAGCGGCTCGATGAGTGCGGCTTGGTCGAGCGGAATGTTATCCGGGATTTTGTGGACCCAGCGCCGCTTGACGACGATATTTTCGGCAAGCCCACCACCACGGCCGCCCAGGCCGATGAAATTCATATCGGGGGACAGATGGTAGGTAGTCGATTCCGGGCCGGTGTTCACGCTGTCGCGGATGATATACGGTTCGACGACAACGTGGTCGCCGGCCGCGAGGTCGGTTACGCCTTCGCCTACTTCAGCTACAACGCCAGACATCTCGTGTCCGAGAGTCACCGGAACTTCCTCACCGGAAATTGGATGCGGATGGCCTTTCGCGGGGCAGAAGATCGGACCGTCGAGATATTCGTGAAGATCAGTACCGCAGATACCGCACCAGGCAACCTTGACCCGCACAGTGCCGGGTTCTAGGGGCTGCTCTTCGATATCTTCGATACGAATGTCGTGATTACCGTAGTAACGCGCTGCTTTCATATCTCCTCCATTGGATAGACCGTGCGCGGTTGCGCGTCTTTTAGTTTACTCTACGACGACGCATTTTTGAGGTCTAGGCCACTTTTTACGCTTGACGCTGGATTGGAGACACGCCCTTGCTTTCAGGGCTGGAGGGCATGCAGACCAAATGCACCTACAACAAAGAAGACCAGCCCCAACCATTTGTTCAACGTGACGAAATCGTCCTCGTTATTCATAGTTTCGATGGCGCGAGGCCATCTCTTCGTAGCTCACTCCTAACTCATCATGTAACTGCTGCACCATGGAGTCAAACAAAACCCATAGAGCAGTTTCAAACAGAGTCCCCATCGGCTGGTGCGAATGCACCGACTTTCCTTGGGCAAGATACGTTGCAGCGGGCAAAAATACCGTTTGATCCGCAATTTTAGAAGCGTCCGTCACCTCGGCAGTTCCACTCAGGCAGATTGTTGTAGCCCCGGAACCCGCCGCCAATCGTAATACCTCTAATAAATGGGAGATTTGGCCAGACCCATTGACCATAACGACGAGATCTCCCGGCCCCAGGTTCGGAGCCGAGTCGTCCCATACCCAATTGCAATTCAGACCGAGATGCATAAGACGCATTCCAAAAGACCGAATTGCAAGCCCTTCCCGACCAACACCTGCAACAATTACCCTATTGGCGACTTTCAACGCAGCCAGAACCGAGGGGACCTGACTCCAATCAAACTCTTCAAAAACATGGCCGAGCTCAGCTAACGTGGTCTCAGCACTCCGTGCCGCTTTCATCAATGCCCCTAACTCTTACTCGTCATTTTCGAACTGGACTTTTTGACTTACGAATACTTTTCCGCCTCGCTGATAGCGCGCGTTCAACACACACAACGAAAATCAGCGTGCCACCCCAGACCAAATTCTTCGCAAATGGACTGAAGTTCATAATTGTAAAACCGGATTGAAGAACCTGAAGGATCATCACACCAACAAGTAGATTCGAAATCTTTCCCCTGCCGCCAAAGGGATGGAAACCAGCAAGTACCACAACAAGCAACGCTTGCAAAAGATACGTTTCACCAAAGCCAACTCGCGCTGAATTCACTCGAGCAACCATGATAATCCCGGCGAAGGCGGCCATCAATCCAGATATCACATAGGCGCCGACAACGGTGTTCCCCACCCTTTGACCACTAAAAAGCGCAGCGGTTGGGCTAGTCCCGTAATAGTAGATACGTTGCCCGCGCGAAGTTTTTGACAAATAGAAAGCACAGATTAGATACCCTATACAGCCCAAGAGAAAAATAAACGGAACCCCGAGGAGTGTGAAAGTTCCCAGCTCACTAAAACTCGCTACTTTCACTCCAACCGACGCACCATTCGTGATGCCTGATGCGACACCCAAGAAAAGTAACTGACTTCCCAGAGTTGCCACAATGGGATTGACCCCAAACTGAGAGATAATCCTACCGTTGATAAATCCAAGAAGACTGCCGGCAGCAATCGCACACACAACCGCTATAACGATCAGACCGAGTGAGTTCCCTTCCACAGAGCCACTTAAAATGAATGCAACTATCACGGCACAGAGATTCATATTTGCCACAATTGACAAATCAATGCCACCAGTCAGCATCACTATCGCCATTCCCAACGCCAGAAACATGAACTCGGCGATTTGGAAACCCATGGATTGCAAAGTAAAACCGTTGAATAGCTGGTTACCTAGCAGTACGGCAAAAAGCGCCAAAATAAAGCCAGCGAAAGCGAATAAAACTTGGCTACCTAGATCTAAATTCCTAAACTTCTTCATTAGACTTACCCCTTAGCTGAAATCTAGGACACGCAGCTTAGAACGTTTCTCATTGAAATAGATAAAGCAAACAGCGATTAGCATAATTACGCCAATGAAGAGGTTGTTCCATGCCGATGGAATTCCCAAAAATACAAGAGTCCCACTCAGAAGTTGTATCAACATTACCCCTAAGAAAGTGCCAAGAAGGGAACCAGCACCACCGGTAGCCCGCGTTCCGCCGATTACCACTGCAGCGATCACCAACAATTCCGTCCCCATGAGTGAAGTCGGGTCAACAAATCGAAGATTAGCAAACGACACAATCGACATTGAAGCGGCCAGCACTCCCATGAAAGGATAAAGGAATAACCGGATCGACAGCGGTGATATACCAGCCCTACGCACACACTCTTCCGAATTCCCCAGCGCATATACACTTAATCCAAGCGTCGTTTTGCTCAAAACTAGCCATCCAGCGACAAACGCTGCCAACGGAACTAAGACCACTCCAGGAATCCCAACCGACTGGCCATTCACTTCAGTCGACCAAATATTCCATGTACCAAAACCAATTAAAGATGTCGGTAATTCGCTCAACGTAACCGGTTTCGTTCCGATTATTGTAGTTGCCGCACCATAGAATACCGACGATGTACCCAATGTAATAATGAAAGTCGGCAACTTCGTCCAATGAACTAAAATAGCGTTCACCAGCTCCAAGAGCACTGCAACAACAAATGCCACAAGGAAAATAAACAAAAGTGAATCAAGCGCAAGAGCAACACTGAGCCGAACGGCACAGTAACCTGACGTGATAGCTACGGCAGGGAATGAGACATCAATTCCCCCAGCTAACATGATCAGCGTCACACCGACCGCAACAGTAGCCATGGGCGAGCCATTTCGTAGAATATCACCCACTGTTGATAGCGAGAAGAAC
Organism: Actinotignum stranguriae; assembly: GCF_051265215.1. Taxonomy (NCBI): domain Bacteria; kingdom Bacillati; phylum Actinomycetota; class Actinomycetes; order Actinomycetales; family Actinomycetaceae; genus Actinotignum; species Actinotignum stranguriae. The sequence continues at coordinate 5,707 of NZ_JBOZCJ010000029.1, read as the reverse complement.
GTAGGGTTGATCATTGAAACTACGAACGAATACCCGACGATTATGACAATCAGGGCTACTTCCATCCGTCGTTGTTTCAAAACATTGGTTAAATTGGTCATCAGTTCTCCTCATCGGTATTTAGATGAGCGCCCCTATAAATTGAGGAAAAACCGGGCTTTAAGGAATCATCAAACAACTCAGCCGTAATCCGCCCTTCTTGCATAACATATATTCTGTTACACACAGCCAAGAGCTCCTCTTCTTCATCCGAGATAACAAGAATGCCAACACCTTGTGTGGAAAGTTCCCTGATCAATTCGTAGATTTGGCTCTTGGCTCCAACATCTACTCCTACAGTAGGAGAATCGAGGATCAGCACTTTCGGATTCGAAACAGCTGTTTTTCCAAGGACAATTTTCTGTTGATTACCGCCGCTCAAAGCCGAAACTGGTAGATCGGCATTTCGCGTATTCACCTTGAAGCTCTCAAGCATCCGTCCTGTCACTTCGTTAATTCTTCGACCGTCCAGAACGTCAGCTTTTGTCGTCATCACCGGAAGGACATTCGCCACCATGTTCTTCGATAACGACATTGGATTAAAGAGACCTTGCACCTGTCTATCTTCAGGCACCAGCGCTATTCCTTTTGCAATCGCATCTGAGGGATTCTTCAGGGCTACTTGTTCACCATCAAGAAAAACCTTCCCAGCAGAGATCGGGTTTAGACCAAATGCAGCCAAAGCAAGTTCGGTTCGTCCCGAACCTAACAAGCCGCCAAGCCCTACAACTTCTCCCTTGTGAACACTGAGAGTTGCTCCATTCACCCGGAAAGCCTGAACATTCTCGAACGACAACACCTCCGAGCCTGGTTCGCTGCGACCCGGGTGTCCGAACTCCACGTCGCGCCCTGTCATAAGTGCAGAAAGCGACTTGGGCGTCATATCTTTTGCTGGATACGTACCGACCTTCTTCCCACTCCGGAATACAGTAATGCGATCTGAAACCTGCATAACTTCATCAAGTTTGTGTGAAATGAAGATAGTCGCAACACCTTGAGCCTTTAGATGAAGAATGGTATCAAGCAAATGGCCGACTTCAACTGAAGTTAGTGCAGTTGTCGGTTCATCCATGAATATAATTGTTGCTTTGAGCGCCAACGCTCTGGCGATCGCTACCTGTTGTCGCTTCGCCATGGAGAGTTTTTCGACTGGCGTTCGGAGATCTATATCAGCACCAATTTGAGCAAGCGAGTCACTGGCAATTTTTTCAAGTCGCTCGGCTCTGATCATTTTTACCTTATGGTGCGCAAGTGAAGGTAGGGCAATGTTGTCCGAAACACTCATTGTCGGAAATAGGGACAAATCCTGGTAGATTACACCAACTCCTGCGCCCGTTGCCTGCCGGGCAGAAAGATTCGGCATAGCCTCACCCATGATGCTAATTTCGCCGCTATCAGAGGCCAAAGCGCCAGACATTATTTTTACCATGGTTGACTTGCCACTGCCATTCTCCCCGGCAAAGCAATGCACCTCGCCGGGAAGAATGTCCAGTGACACATCGTCAAGCGCGGTTACCCCACCAAAACTCTTGGTTATATGATTGGCACTCAACGCTACATCCACAACAACTCCAATCAGAACGGGTATTTCCCGTCGGAGAAGTCACCCTTTTTAAGGATAAGTGGAGCTTCTCCGTACACCATCTGTCCATCAACTGAAACAGATTCATAACCAGGACTTTTCAGTGTGGAACCAGTCTTAATCTCTTGCCCTTCAAGTTTTTGCAAAGCCAACTCGCAGGCAGCATATCCAGCATCAGCAGGACGCCACGTTTGCGCATAATAGACCCAACCACTCTCGATATAGGGCATCGTTACCGAGGGAATGCCCAGAGTCGAAACGGCAACATTCTTATTATTTCGCTCTTGCAGCACCGCAGCCATATTCGCTCCCGCAGATACCGAAGTACCGATGAAACCCTTCAAATCGGGATAAGTATTCAGAATTTCAGTAGCTACAGCCCGAGCTTTCGCATCGTCGTTGTTATCCTCATACGGCTGTGCTGAAACCAATTCTATTTCTGGATAATTCTTTTCCAGATATTTCACGGCTGCGTTATACCACGCCATGTGTGTTTCCATTGTGTGGGAGCCGACAACGGCAGCAAGCTGACCTTTCCCTCCCATACCTTGTGCTACATTTTCAGCAAAAGCCTCACCGAAGGTCTTATTGTCGAACGCCTCAATGTCATAATCGACATTCTCGGCAATATTTGATGCTTCATGAGAAATTACGACAATGCCCTTCTCGCGGGCTTGTTTGATCACAGGCTGAAGTGCTTGCGGATCATTAGGAACTACCACAATCGCATCAACATCTTGGCTAAGGAGGTCTGAGATCATCTGTGCCTGTTTTGCCGGATCGCCACTATCAGGGGCGATCTGACGAGCAGATACCTTGCCTTCATGATCTTTACCGAACTTCTCTACACCACTCCGCATGTCGTCAAACCAAGGAATGCCCTCTTGCTTGGCGACTAAAACGATGTTTTTCACATCATCGTTCCCGGAGTTTTTTCCACCGCCAACAATACCGCCACCACACGCTGTCAGCGACAACGAAACGAGGGTAGCGCAGGCCGCAGCCCAAAACTTTTTCCCCATGATTATCTCCTTTGATTTTTGTGGCATAACCTGCCAACTAGTTAGTTACTGACTCTCTATATAATTTCCGCACGCATCCATATACCGCTGGACGATAAAAGGTTCATGCCTGGAATCAAATTCCGAAGACATTCGAGGCGTCCACTCAGGTGGTGTTTCCCCGCCATGCAAAACCCACGCAGCCTGACGCGCCGCTCCGTCAGCTACATATTCACCAAACTCAGGAACTGTAACCGGCATACCTAGTACCGAAGGCGCTATACGTTTCACGGCGTTGATACGTGCCCCACCACCGATAAGGTTTATACGATCTACAGGGACTCCGAGTTGTCTCATAGCTTCAATGCCCACATTTACGCTGCATAGAACCCCTTCGATAGACGCTCTCGCAATGTTCTGCGGCGTCAAGTTCTTTCCGGTTATTCCTAGCATCGAGCCTGTGGCGGAAGGAAGATTCGGAGTTCGTTCACCATCGAAATAAGGTACAAGCACCAGCCCCTCGGCACCCGGAGGCGCTGATAGCGCCAACCTGCTAAGTCCCTCGTGATCAACTCCAAGCATAAGACCTACAGCATCGAGAACTCTGGATGCATTAAGGGTGCAGGCGAGCGGAAGATAGTCTCCTCTAGCATCAGCAAATCCCGTAACCATACCGGACGGATCCTGCGTCGGAGAGGTCGACACTAATGAAACCACCCCAGAGGTCCCGAGCGACAAACTAAGCTCCCCCGGCCGAAGGTTAAGCCCCAATGCCGCACCGGCGTTATCTCCCGCACCAGGACCAATGAGAAGCCCATCTCCGATCGGCGCATTGCTCGCGGCTTCGTTAGGACGGAGGACCTTAGGGAGGGTAACTCTGTCAAGCGATGATCCACCAGCCATTTTGAGTAAATCTCGCTGGTACTGATTTGATACCGGATCAAAATAACCCGTTCCAGAAGCCTCGGACCGATCTGTTTTAAGATCTTCAATATTGGTAGAGCCACTAACTTTCCAGCTCAACCAATCGTGTGGTAATGCGATTGCTGCTACCTCTCCGAGATGCTGCGGTTCAGCCTTAGCTAACCAGCGGAGTTTACTGATAGTGAGCGAAGCTACCGGAACCGAACCGATGCGCCCAGCCCACCTTTCCGCGCCCATTTCGCGGTTACCCTCACCCATTTCGACAATCAGGTCTTGGGCGTCCTCAGCGGATCTAACATCATTCCATAGAAGCGCTTTGCGAACTACGGAGCCGTCCGAGTCAATACATACCAATCCATGCTGCTGACCCGCAATCGAAAGTGCGGAAATATCCTCCAACCCACCAGCTTGCTTCGCAGCCTCGTGAAAAGCTTCAAACCAAACCATCGGATCAATCTCCGTACCAGACTTATGACGCGCAATTCCAGATCTAACTAACGCGCCCGTATCAGCATCTCTGATCATGATTTTGCATGACTGTGTAGACGAATCAACCCCTGCTACTAGTCGCCTCATTGCGATCACTCACCCCCTTTGGTGTTTTAAACAACATATTCCCGTTTGCGCTTCCTGTCAAGCTTGCAATAGCCACGCATGTCAATTAGATTCGTGCTAGATCTTTCGGAGGCTTATGGCTGAAAACAGTACTCACTCGCCGCGAACCAAACCGGCCAGCAACACCACGCACAGAAAAAGTGGTGTTAGCCCGGAATCCATGCGGAACTTCAACCTCCGATTATTGGCGGACGCCATTGTACTCGCACCCGAGCCGCCATCACGCGCTGAACTCGCACGGACAACCCACCTGAATAAATCCACCGTCGCCAGACTTGTCGACTATCTAATTAAGGTCGGGTTAGTGGTAGAAGACAACCAAGTCTCGGTTGGAACGGGAAGACCTGTCACACCTTTAAGACCCGCGCCTCACACACATGTCGCTATTGGCGCAGAAATAGGAGTCGAAGGCATCGAAGCATGCGTTCTCGACCTCACCGGAGACGTCATTGCAGAAGAATATATAGGGCCAGTTTTCGATCTCTCGAACCCAAATAGAGTGATTTCGGAGCTAGCAGCCACCCTGGAATCGTTGACCAACAAGATCAATGCGTCTAAGTTAGCACTTATTGGAATAGCATGCGGAGTACCCGGAATCATTACGAAAGGTACTGGAATTGCCAATGCAGTGCCAAGCTTAGGCTGGAGCAACGTCGATATCCGAACGAGCCTAACCAACCAATCACCAGTTTTACCAGTAACTACTTTTGACAATTCCGTCTCGTACGCCGCTATCGCCGAAAACGTGTGCCGTACGAAGCTAAACGACGAGACAAAAAACTACGTCTACGTTGCAGGAACCTCTGGCCTTGGTGCCGCACTTATCGAGAAGGCATCATTGCACCGTGGCGTGAATGGCTGGAGCGGCGAAATCGGACACACACCTGCTGAAATAGATGGGCCACAGTGTCCTTGCGGCCTACAAGGATGCTTAGAGCTTTTCGCTGGACCGAGTACGATACTGCGCGCAGCGGGCTTACCTACCGACGCGACTATCGGCCACCTTCTGTCCTCCTTGTCAAAAGGTGAAAGGATCTCCACAAGGGCCATTGGAAACGCTAGCACCTACCTGAGCAGGGCCCTTGCTACGTACATCAGCATCGTCGACGTACAAGACGTGATACTCGGTGGGTTCTACGCCCAGCTCTATGACCACTTTTCTCAACGTGTAGAAAAGCAACTAAACTCATCGGTCCTCACGAGCCAATGGAAGCCGATACGGGTGAACAAGGCCCTTGTCGAAACACATGCGACATCAATTGGTGCTGCTTGGCAATGCTTATCTTCATTTATCCAACAACCTGAGAACTGGCAGGCACCTTCTACCGAATCGCTCGAATACGTCTCAATCCGCAACACGAACGAAATTTTCGTGGACATTGAATAGGTTTATTATTATATGCGTCTTGCCTCGCAGCTTAAATGTGTGTGGGGTGCCGCCCCTAACCAGGCAACACCCCACACACACTAAAAAACATGGCGGCAGCAACCTACTCTCCCACACCCCACCGAGTGCAGTACCATCAGCGCAAACAACCTTAGCTAC
>NZ_JBOZCJ010000028.1:0-28698 GCF_051265215.1 Actinotignum stranguriae | reverse complement strand
GTTATTAACAATGACGAAACAGTGGGCCTCGATACCATCCGCGCTGCGCGGGGCCAGTTCGCCGTCGTCGCCCAGCCATGCAATGGATTCCGGCAGCTCGGGAATATCGCGGGCGAGGAAACGCGAGCGGGCCAGGATAAGGGCGAGGCGGTGCGCGACGGGCCCGCCGTCGCGCAGGGTGCGCATATACCAGGAGGTATCTCCCATTTTTTCTGAAAGCACCCGGAAGGCGAGGAGGCCGGCATCCGGCTCGGGCCCTTCGGCAAACCACCCGAGCATCACGGGAAGGAGCTGGCGGGCAATGGCCGCACGACGACTATTTCCCTCGGTCAAGGCGCGGATATGGCGTAACGCACCAGCCGGGTCACGGTATCCGATACTGGCGAGGCGGCTGCGGGCGGCCTCGGGCGCCAGGGAAATATCGTCCGCGGAGAGCTGCGCGGCGGCAGGTAGGAGGGGCCGATAGAAAATATCTTGGTGGAGTTCACGCACCTCCCGGCGCACCCGCGCGAAGGTGTCGAGGAGTGCGGTGGCATCTGGCAGAGCGAGGGAGCGGGCCAGCCGGCGCAGGTCATCTTCCCGGGTGGGAAGCACGGCTGCTCGGCGCAACCGCACCATTTGGGCGCGGTGTTCCAGGCAGCGTAGCCACCGATAGTGGTGATCGAGGCGGGCGGCGTGCGTGCGTGAGATGTATCCACCTTCGGACAGGCTCGCGAGCGCCGTGGTGGTCGTGGCCGAGCGGATGGTGGTATCTACTCGGCCGTGCACGAGCTGGAGGAGCTGGACAGTGAATTCGACATCGCGCAGGCCGCCCGTCCCTAATTTGATGTGGCGCTCGCGTTGGGCGGTAGGGATATGGGATTCGACGCGGGTGCGCATGACCCGGGCATCGGTCACGAAATTCTCCCGGGAGGCAGCGTTCCACACAAGCGGGCGGGTGGCGCGTAGGTAGTTTTCGCCGAGTTCGCGGTTACCTGCGGCTACCCGGGCTTTAAGGAGGGCTTGGAATTCCCAGCTTTGCGCCCAGCTGGCGTAGTAATCGAGGTGGGACGCGAGGGTGCGGACGAGGGAACCGGTTCCACCTTCGGGGCGCAGCGCGGTGTCAATGGTCCACAGGGCACTTTCGGGCCCGGGGGCGCTGATATATCCGGCGAGAGTGGTGGCCAGCGCGGTGCCGATCTCCAGCGCCCGTGCTTCGCTAACCCCCGGGCGCGGTTCAGTAATGTAAACCACGTCCACATCGGATGCGTAATTGAGTTCCCCGCCTCCGGTTTTCCCGAGCGCGATGATCGTGAAGTCAATATCGTGGGCATCGGGTACCCGGGTGCGGGCGAGCTGAAGGGCACCTTCCAGGGTGGCGCATGCCAGGTTGGAGAGTGCGGCTGCCACCTCGGGCAGGCGAATAAGAGGATCGGGAAGGGTGAGATCCCAGCCGGCGAGGCTGAGGATGCGGGTGTAATAGTGGGCTCGCAGCGCGGCAATGGCATCCTGGAACTCACCGGAAGCTGCACGCCCACCGCCCGCAAGCCAAGGTTCGAGGGCAGTCCGCATGGCTGCGCGTTCCTCCGCCTCGCTCAGGAGTGCGCGTGCCTCTGCTTCTTCCGTGCTCCCGCACAGCGCCCGCGCGGCTTCTGGGTGACGGGCAAGGTGATCGGCCAAGGCGGTGGAAAGCCCGAGGACAGCCAGGAGGCGGGGCCGGGCAGCGGCATCGCAACCCACCCCCTCCCGGCGGCTTAAGCCGAGCCGGGCACAGGCCGCAAGTGCCCGGTCCGGGTCCGCCACGTGCGTGAAGTCCTCGGGCTGCCAGGCTCCGGCCTCCAACTCCGCGGCGGCACGTTCAGGTGCCGTGAAACCGGAGCGCCGGGCCCGCTGGACGAGGGTGAGACGACGCATACTCGTTCCCCGCCGCCCTATCGATCCGCTCGGAAACGTGCGCGTTCCAACGGAGTGACCTGGGCGCGATATTCGGCCCATTCGGCGCGTTTATCGCGCAGGAAGTAATCGAAGGCATCCTCGCCCAGAATCTCGGCAACCAGATCGGAGCTCTCCATAAGCTTGAGTGCGGAGTCCAGACTCCCGGGCAGAGATTCGATGCCGAGCACCGCGCGTTCCATATCGGTGAGGAGGAGAACGTCAGTATCGGCCGGATCAGAAAGATCGTATTTCCCTTCGATTCCTGCCAGACCCGCGCCCAGCACCGCCGCGAAAGCCAGGTAGGGATTGGCGGCCGTGTCCAGGGCGCGGTATTCCAGACGCGCGGATTGCGGTTTGGTGGGTTTATATTCGGGTACCCGCACGAGGGCCGATTGGTTGCGCGGCCCCCAGCACACATAGGGCGGAGCCTCCCCGCCGCCCCACAGCCGCTTATAGGAATTAACATGCTGGTTGGTCACCGCGGTAATTTCGCGGGCGTGACGCATGAGGCCGGCCAGGAATCGCCGCGCCGTCACCGACATCCCGAACTGGCCGCGTTGATCGTGGAAGGCATTCGTTTCGCCTTCGAAAAGCGAGAAATGGGTGTGCATGGCCGACCCGGGCCAGTGTGCCAAGGGTTTGGGCATGAAGGAGGCTTCCACCCCGTGGCGCAGGGCTACTTCTTTAATAATGACGCGGGCGGCCATAATGCTATCGGCCATCGTCAGGCAATCGGCGTAGCGCAGATCTACTTCTTGTTGGCCCGGGCCAATTTCGTGGTGGGAAAATTCTACGCTGATCCCCACGTCTTCCAAGGAGAGGATCACGTCCCTCCGGAAATTATGGGCTACCGAGCGGGTGACGTAATCGAAATAGGAAGCCGAGTCAATCGGGGTGGGTTCCTCATCATCGCTGGCTCCCGGCTGGAAGAGATAAAACTCCACTTCCGGGTGGGCATAGGCGGTGAAGCCCATATCCTCGCAGCGGCGCAGGGTGCGCTGGAGGATAGCTCGCGGGTCGGAGCGGGCCGGTTCACCTTCGCGGGTGAGGATGTCGCAGAACATGAAGGCGGCGTCGTCGCTCCCATCCACGCCACGCAATACCGCAAAGGTGGAAGCGTCCGGACGCGCGATCATATCGGACTCATACACACGCGTGAGCCCTTGAATGGCCGAGCCATCAAAACCGATGCCCTCCGCAAAAGCATTATCGAGCTCAACGGGAGCCACCGCCACGGATTTCAGGGTGCCGACGATATCGGTGAACCACAGCCGCACATAGCGGATATCCCGGTCGGTTATGGTGCGAAGGACGTGTTCTTGCTGGTCATCCATGGCGCTTCATCTTTCCGTTGTTTGTGCGGCCAAATTCCGTTATTTGTTCGTACGAGTGGAGGCGGGTAGTAGTCCGCGTACGAAACGCCGCAGGTGGCGGCGGCGCACGTGCGGGAGATCGTGGGCGAGCGGGTGGGAACGGAACCGAGTTTCCAAAACGCTCAGGGCCTCACGCAGCTGGTACCAATTTGTGATATCTTCTCCGGCAAAATGCAACCACGGGAGGGCTGCGCCGACGTCGCGCATATCCCGCGAGTTAATCCGCTCGAGGGAACGAACCCACTCATCCGCGCATTCCAGGGCATAAGCCCAGCCCACATAAGAGGCGAGGACGTCTGCGCTCACTCCGGCAAAACGGGGAGCAGCGGTGAGGAAACGCCGGAAACCTTCCACTTGGTCGCTGGCCACCACCCCGTTCGGGGTGAGAGAAGAAAAATTGAGAAGCCCCACGAATCCGCAGAACACCAGCCAGCCACCCACGATGAGCCAGTACCAGGACAGTTCGAAAGCCAGGGCCCCGATAAAGGCCAATCCCGTCAGGGCGATGCCACCGAAGAAGAGTAGGGCCGCCAGCGAACCCACCAATTCGCGCCCGTGGTGGTACCAGCCCCGCCGCGATACCACTTCCGCTTTGCTATCGCGTGCGATGGCCAGGGCGAGACGGGTGGAAAAGCCCTGCACGCGTAGCACCGGCCGGGAGGCGGCAGGCAGTCCGGCGTTTTCCATCGCGGTACGGTACGAGCGATCATCAAATGGCTCAGATTCACGGAATGCTGCCGATTCGGCACTTTCCGGGGAGGCGAGGGCAGCCAGAACCCGCATCTCAAAAGGTTCGAGGGTGGAGGCATCCGCCTCGGTGAGTGAAATGGTGATCATCTGGCCGCGCAGGGCCGGATCCCGGAAGAAGTCAATGGTGAGGAATCCGCGGGCGGCCAGGTCGAGGAGGGTGGTGATGGCAGCGTCATCCGCGGCGTAGTGGCGGTGCATAAAAGCCCCGAGGGCGGCCGGCATATCCGGGGGGATGGTGCGCACCGGCGGGCGAGTGTGCCGACGCCGCCGCCGGTAATTATGGCCGGTCACCCCGGCAGGTTCACGCGGATACACCCCGCGCGGAAGATCGGCATATTCCCTACTGGGAATAAGCGCCAGGCACATAATGACCAGGGCAGTCACCCCGATCCCTAAAGCCAACCAGAATTCCAGTGCGTTCATGGACACCAGCTCAAGCAAGGGTTCCACAGTCACCTCCTCGCACCTAGCGTACCGTGCCCGATGATGCACCGGCGCGCGTGACCTAGTACTCTAAGCCATAGATATCGGGAGGTAATCATGACGGAGTTCTCACCGGCACGAATTCGGGTACAGCACCTGAATGAGATGGTCGCTAACGGAGAGGCGCTCACCGCACTGACCTGCTATGACGCTCTCACAGCGCGGATCTTGGACGCGGCCGGGATTGATATTTTGGTGGTGGGTGATTCCATTGGCAATACCGCCCTGGGGTTCTCCTCAACCATCCAGGTCACCCTGGAAGATATTGAGCGCGCCACCAGTGCCGTTATGCGGGGCACCACCCGGGCTTTTATTATTGCCGATATGCCGATGGGCACCTACGAAGAGGGCCCCGCGCAAGCTATTCGCACCGCAATCCGCCTGGTGCGGGCCGGAGCGGACGCGGTGAAACTGGAAGGCGGGGAAGCCTTCGCTCCCACCGTTGAGGCCCTCACTCAGGCCGGAATTAACGTGGTGGCCCACGTCGGCTACCGTCCCCACGCCGATGCCGCTTTGGGGGGCCCGCGAGTACAGGGTCGGGATGAAGAAGAAAGCGAGGCCATTATTGATGACGCGGTTTCGCTAGAGAAGGCGGGAGCTATTGCTGTCGTCGTCGAAATGGTACCCGGGAAACTCGGGGCTAAAATTACCGAAATTCTCTCGGTCCCCACCCTCGGGATCGGGGCTGGGTATCGCACTTCCGGGCAACTGCTGGTGTGGCCGGATATGGCCGGGATGACTGAGTGGCAGCCCTCTTACGCCAAGCGTTTCGGCGAGGTGGGTGCAGCGCTCAGCAACGCGGTCACGGCTTTCCGTACGGCCGTCAAGGGTCGTGAATTCCCGGATAAGGAGCACAGTTTCTAAGCCACTACAATGGTGGCTATGAGTCTTGCAGCACGTGCGCCGCTCGGTACGGCGCGACCCGGAAAGATTTCGCCGCGCCGTAAAGTTCCGGCCTATATTGAACGTCCCGAATACATGTTCCATGATGGGCCGGAAGTCATCACCGCCTCGGATGTAAAAACTGAGGAAACAATTGAGCGAATTCGGGTAGCGGGAACCATTGCCGCGGATGCTATGTACGAGGCAGCCAAAGCTATCCGCCCGGGTGTAAGCACCGATGAACTCGACCGCATCGCGCACGAGTACATGATCGATAACGGCGCCTACCCCTCGTGCCTGGGCTATATGGGTTTCCCCAAGTCGATCTGCACCTCCGTCAATGAAGTCATCTGCCACGGCATCCCTGATGACCAGGTGCTACACGAGGGAGACATTATCAACCTGGACGTGACTGCCTACAAGGACGGCGTGCACGGAGATACCAATGCCACTTTCGGCGTGGGCGAAATCGACGAAGAATCCCGCCTTCTCATCGAACGCACCGCCACCGCTACCCTACGCGGGATTAAGGCGGCACGCCCGGGGCGCCAGATCAACGTGATCGGCCGAGTGATTGAGTCGTATACCAAGCGTTTCGATTACGGGGACGTCCGTGATTTCACCGGGCACGGCGTAGGAGAGGCTTTCCATTCCGGCCTCATTATTCCGCATTACGACGCCGCACCTCTACACGGGGAAACCATCGAAGAGAATATGGTCTTCACGGTTGAGCCCATGGTGACGCTGGGAACTATCGACTATGAGATCTGGGATGATGACTGGACGGTCGTGACCAAGGACCGTGGACGCACCGCCCAATTCGAGCACACCATCGTGGTGCGGGAAAGCGGACCGGAGATTTTGACGCTGCCCTCCGATCCCAATCTTGGGCTACGGCTCTAGGTGGATATACCCGGCGGGCAGATAGGCACGTGGGGGCGGATATGCACGTGGGGGCGGATCCGAGAATCCGCCCCCACTGTCATCTTGGCCTATACGCCGGGTTCTGTACCGCTAACGCGGCGGCGACCATCCATCTACGTGCGCCATTACTGACGCACTCTAGCAATCCACCCGTGCCCTAGACGAGGAGCCTGGCGGGGCACTGTCTGATCTTGCTCCCGGTGGGGCTTGCCGTGCCATGCCGGTCACCCGGCACGCGGTGGTCTCTTACACCACCCTTTCACCCTTACCTTGCGGCGGTTTACTTTCTGTTGCGCTTTCCCGCGGGTCACCCCGGGTGGGTGTTACCCACCACCGTCCTCTACGGAGCCCGGACGTTCCTCGAGACGCCTTACGCGCCGCGCGGCCGCCCAGCCAACATGACCCGTACATGCTACCAGCCCGGCAGGTACACGATAAGCTCCCTGGATTCTCGTGCGGGTTTGGCGAGATACAAGAATGCCATTTCTGAATGTATATGCCTCATTGATTACCGCAGGTAATAGTGCCTGATTGTTACCTTGCTCACAAGAAAAAGTGGGAAAGGCCGGAAAGTAAGGCAAGCCGCCCCCGTCACAGCAACGGCAATTATTAAGTATTTGAGGAGCGGTTGCTCATAAATATTAAACGTGCTTAGAATCCAAGCAACAGGCAAAACAGCGACGTTTCGCACGTTTTCTCTGTTAGTAGGTAATGGTCGCGGGGGCCGACTTTGCGTGAGGGTCAGCCCCCGCGCCACAGTACAAGCGGCCACACTCGCCACGAGCTGCACATATACGCCACCCTAGACGCTCACCACATTTAACCAAAGGTCATATACGAATATACCGCTTGGCTCGTAGACTTTAGCTGTTTTATAAACGCTCAAAAGTTGCAGATTAGCCACTCAGGATAGTACTGCAATGTCTTTCGCGAAGGATTCCCATGACGCAGCGCATCTCCCGAATCGCCAGTACCCTCACTGTGACCACGCTCGCCCTCGCAATGGCGGGTACCGTGGCCGCCCGGGCACAACCAACCGCTAACTCCCCCGCTCCGGGCGCTTCTTTTACGTCCTGCACAGATTCCCCGAAAGCAACGACCGCGGTCGCCGAGGCGAATTCCGAACGGGACGCACTGCTCAAGAAAGTGGAAACTTCACAGCAAGATCTCACAGCCGCCCAGGAAGCCGCGGCGGCGGCTCACACCGCGAAAGATGCAGCTGCCGCGAAACTGATCGCCGCGGATAAGGCAGCCCAGGATGCCGTACAGGCACGCGATACGGCCAAGGCCGCCCTGGAGGCTTTCCAGGCGCAAGGGCAGACCGCGAAAGATGCGATTCCCGCGGCACGCACCGCTCTCGAAGAAGCGGAAAGCCAGGTAGCTGCGACGTCGGCCCAAAAAGAGAAAGACGCCGCAGCGGCAGCGGAAGCGCAACGCGTTCTTGACGAGAAGAATGCGGATCTCGCCACGAAGACGCAGGCGGAGAAAGATGCCCGTGCGAAGCTGGAGGCGGCGCAGGCAGCCGAGGCGGCGGGCAATACTGAACGTGAGAAACTCGCCGCGCAGCTGCGTGAGGTAACCGGGAAGAAGAATCAGGCAGATCAGGATCTCACCGCGGCACAGGCGAAGGAACGCGCGGCGCAGGACGCACGTTCCGAGGTGGTTGCACGAGAAGCTGAAAAGGTTGCCGCGGCACAGCGGGCGCACAGCGACGCTACCAAGGCGGTTGCGCCAGCTCAGACCGCGAAGGATGAGGCCCAGCAGGCGGCCACAACGGCCGCTAACGATGTGACGCTTAAGCGTGGTGAGGACGAAGCAGCTCAAGCCACGGTCAAGGATTCCGAGGCTAAGGTGGCGCAGGCTACGCAGAAGCTCGGTGATCTTGAGACTGCGCTTACCGAACTCAAGAACCGCCAGGCCGAGGTGCAGGCTGCACTACCCGGGCTGGAACAAGCGAAGAATGAAGCCGAAGCTGCCTATAACGAAGCCCAGGCAGCAGAGGATGAGGCACAAGAAATGTACGAGGCTGCGGCCGGGGATAAGAAGAATTTCACCCCCCAAGACGTGGAGCAGTTCCGGCAGGAATGGGAAGCAAAGAAGGCAGAAACCGCACCGAAGAAGGCGGCTTTTACGCAGGCGAATGAGGCCTATACCAACAAGGCCGCGGAAAAGGAACAGCTGGACACCCAAGTTCCGGCGAAGCAGGCAGAGCGCGATGCGGCACAGACCGAGAAGACTGGTCTGGAGACCACTCACGCGGCGAATCAGCAGGCCGCGCAGGAATGCGCGGCGAAGCTGACGGCTGCGGTGGAAACAGAGAAGGCGAAACGCACTGCCCTTGCCGAGAAAGACGCGGCGCTCACCGCGGCCCAGCAGCAGGTAGAAACCACGAAGGCTGCCTTCGCTGCCGCGGAGGCAGCCGCGGCAGCAGCTACCCGCCCGGTGGATGAGGCACTGGCTATGGCCCAGCAGGAAAGCGCCGCCGCGCAGGAAAAGGCCACGCAGGCGGCTAAGGATCTAGAAGACCTCTCCACGAAGATTACGAATGAGTTCGTACCGAAGTGGAATGAACTCAAGGCGAAGCGCGAAGAAGCCCAGCAGGCGCATACCCGAGCGGCAGAGGTACTCGCTGAGGCTCAAACCGCGAAGGATGCTGCGGATCAGGGGCTTGAGAAAGCCAAGGCTGCGGAGGACAAGAGTTCCACCGCGCTGACGGCCGCCGAGGGTGCGCGTGATGCTGCACGCAAGAAGGTTGCGGATTTGGAAACGGCCGCAGCGAAGCTGGACGACTTGCAAGCCGAATACAACAAGCTGGCAGCGGCGGCTACCCAGCCGGAGGCTGAGGTCGCGGCGGCTCGCGAACAAGATAAGGCTGCTAGCGCCGTCCTCGAGGAAGCGACGAAGAAGGTTGCGGCGGCAGGTGCTGCTGCGAAACAGCTCACGGATGAACTTGCAGCGGTCGATGCCCGTATCGCAGCCTTGCGTGCCTTCCTGGAGAAGTGCGCGGCTGAGCAACCGGCTAAGCCCGAGCAACCGGCTAAGCCCGAGCAACCGGCTAAGCCCGAGCAACCCGGCAACGGGACTGCGGATCCGAGCGCACCAGCACCGCAGATGCCTGCACCGGAAGCACCGGTAGCGGGCGGCAAGCACGCCGATCCTTCCGCTCCGGTAGCCCGCGGCCAAAAATCAGTTGCTAAGCACGCTGCGCCTGCTACACAACTGCCGAGCACGGGCGCGGAAAGCACCGGTGTGGCCAGCTCGGCCCTGCTGATGATGCTGGCCGGAACGGGCGCGGTGGCGTATGCCTCCCGCAAACGTGCCGCACGCTAAAAGCCGCATGGCTTCGTCTTCCCATCAGCCGCCGGCCTAACCGGCGCGGGCAGCCAGGAGCATAGCGCCGGCGGGAGCTCTCCTGCCGGTCTCCAATATGGAGTGCGCGTGAGAGCACGATTTTAATCTGATTTCGTGTTCCTTACGCGCACTCTATGGCTCTCGTGGTCCGGAATGCGCACTTAGACACGTCCCCGCCTAGCGATGCGCTGGCGGGGACGTGCTGTTTTTCCGAGCTGTACTACATATGTTGTACATGGGAAGTACAGGAGTGAAAAAGAAGAGTCCCCCGGGTGGGAAACCTGAGATTTTTCGGAATCCTATGAGTTTTGGGGCATATGTGATTCCCGAAGCCTCGCGTCTTCCGCGCCCCAATGCAGCCGGAAACCCACCTAGGCTTCGTCGTAATCCACCGGGACAATGATGCAGTCGTAATCCTCCGAAAGATAAATATCATCGTCCGGAGTTGCTTTGATTTGTGCCACTTCCACCGGGGAGAGTGTGATTCCGGCGCCGGTGGCACCGTTGGGAGTCATGGTCATGATCGCGTACCCACCGGTCGCAACCGAGTGTTCGTACACTTTTTTGAGCGATGCCGCCAGCGGCGCATAGAGTTCCTCGCGCTGAGCCCGGATTTTTTCTTGAGAGGCGGTCAGTTCTGCAACCACGTCTTCTAATTCGGAGCGCTGGGCCAATACTTTTTCTTGGAGTGAATCGATAGCTGCACCCAGTTCCCGCACCCGCTCCTCGCCGCCTTCCACCGCTTCGAGCGCGGTGAATTCTTTATCCGAAATTTCTTCGAGGGTAGCCCGCAAAGCTGCCATTTCGTCTTCCAGAACGAGCAGATCACGGGATGTCAGCCCGGTCCCGGCATTATATTTTTCTTCTTTATCCGCGACCTGCCGCGCCAAATCTGCGCTGGCTTTCTCTACACTTGCCAGGTCTGCCCGCGCCCGTTCCAGCTGAATTTCTGCCGTGGATTTTTCCCGCCCGCGCGCGGCAATCGCGTTGAGAAGTTTGCCTAGGGATGCTCGCAGCGGATGCTGAGTATTCTCCCGCTCGAGACGGTTGAGCTGCGCATCCAAATCGGCAACTTGAAGCAGGATAAGTTGATCGGCACGGGGTGCTTTCATCGGGTGGATCTCCTTCGACTCGCACGAAAGGCGCGCGGCGCGCCTCCCCTATTCTATGTGGGAGAGCCCGCCCCGTGCAGCGTACCTGCGCCGCGCACCGTACCGGTCCCGTGCAGCGTACCTGCGCCGCGCACTGCATCGGTCCCGTGCAGCGTACCTGCGCCGCGCACCGTACCGGTGCCACGCACTCAGCCACGCACCGCGATATTCCACGCATCCGTAGGAATCGCGGAGATATACGTATTCAGCTGCGGGAAATGTTCACGCAGGCGCTCCTCCATCTCACCGAGCACCGGCCATTCACTGGCCCAGTGAGTGGCGCAAATGAGCGCGCAGCCATCGTCCCAGATGTGATCGGTGGCTGGGTGGTGGCGTAAATCCGCGGTGAGATAAGCATCGGCGCCCGCGGCTTTCGCGGCTGCCAATAGTGAATCGCCCGACCCGGAGCAGATAGCCAGGCGCCGCACTTCCCGCTCGGGATCACCCGCCCCGAGCACCCCGGCCGGGGTAGACGGCAGCACCTGAGCTACCCGCTCCACCAGTTTCCCGAAGGACACGGGCGCAATGCTACCCACCCCGCCGATTCCAGATTCAGGATCCAGCGGCCTGTCGATCTTCACATCCAGAAGCCGCGCGAGCGCGATGGTGGAGGCCACCACATCCGCATTGGTGTGGGCACTGAAAAGCGCGACCCGCCCGCGCACCAACTGTGTCACCCACCTCCCCTTGGCGAAAGTTCCCGCCACGGTGGAAGTTCCACGCAAAAAGAGCGGGTGGTGGGTGATGAGGAGATCAGCACCGCGTTCGCAGGCTTCTTGCACGGTTGCTTCACACGGGTCGACGGCGAAACCGACGCTGCGCACCTCATCGCTGGGCAGGCCGGCCACCAGGCCGACCCGATCCCAGCTTTCCGCGCACGCGGGTGGGAATAATTCGTCCATGACTGCGGTGATATCCGCCACTGTATACGTCATGGACTCACCCTACCTTAGGAGGCTGTACGCTCTACGGTGCTCGTCCACTCTTTGTGGAAGATTTCTTCCTCGTGATCGAAAGCGCTGACCACCGATTGCACGTAGAAGTTCTCGGTATCGCAGCGGATCCGGGTATCGGCTTCCACGCGAACCTCCCAACCGATATCCGGGCGGGCCAGCCCGATTTTCCATTCGGCTTCGGTGCGCGCCGAGAGTGGGTTATCCCAGGAGATCCAGTAGCGTTCCACGGAATCTTCGTCGTAGTGGAGGCCGTCCGGGTATACCCGGGTGCCCCCGTAAGCTGGATCCACCTGGATAAACGTCTCTTTCTTCACCACGTCACGGGCAATCAGTCGTTCGGGGCGGCGGGCTCCGGCTGCTCCCGCTTCCGGGTATTTCACGTCCAAACCAATAGGCTGGACGGGCCCGGCGAAGCTCACCGCATCATCACAAGCGTCACGTTCTCCCCCGGGGCGAATCGGACGTGCGGGTACCACCAACGCCGAGGCCCCCAGATCCACGTCCACTCCGGCATTTTCCCGGGCCGGCCAAATCCACGGCCAGTAGGCACTGGAAAGCGCCACCCGCAGTGCGTGCCCGGCCGCAAAATGATAGCCGTTGCCAGTGAGTGGAATTTCCACGTCCACCCACTCTCCTACGGGCATCTCCACGATACGGTCACGCCCCTCGCGGGCACTCAGGTTAAGATTCCCGCGGGTGACGAGGGTAGAAGCACCATCGGGAGCCACATCTTCCAAGCGCACATAAACGTGCCCGCGTTCCCCGCCGTTGCGCAGCCGCAGCCTCACCCTGGCATTACCGAGGATCTCGACCGATTCCCCCAGGTAGAAATCACAGGTCACCGCGCGGCCATCGTCGCCGCGCTGATCGACCGGCAAATCGGCGTCGTTCCCGTACGGGAAGTAGCGCCCCGCATCCGAACCGATATCTTGCGGTGACTTCACAAGAATTCTGCCGCCGCGCACCACACCCGGCGAGACATTAGCTTGCCCCAAATCAAAACGAAGCGGCTCAATATCCGGGGAGGGCCAGGCCCTTTCGGCCACCCACCGGCCCGCGATCTCTTCATAAACGGAGGCCGGGCGCATGGGATCACTGATCCAGGTGCGTAGCAGCGGTTCGTCCATCACGTCGTTGTCCACACCTTTGAGCCACTTATCCCACCAGCGCAGCGTCTCCCCGAGGAAATCGATGTGCGGGCCCGGGCGCAGATCACGGTCCGGGTACTGGTGACTCCACGGCCCGAGCAGCCCGCGCACGTTCTTCCCCAGCGCGGAGAGATTCTCCACCAGGCGCAGCACGGTATCGCGGTACGGGTCGAACCAGCCGCCCACCGCGAGCACCGCCGCATCGAGTTTCGAATAGTCCTCGCATACCGAACCGTGTTTCCAATAGGCATCGCGGGTCTGATGACTCATCCAGGTATCCACGTACGGTTCCATGTTATTGAGGCGCTCCAACCACATGGCCTTCCAGTTCTCCCCCACGGCACGCGGATCCGGTGGCCGTGATTCGAAAGCGAGCATAGTGGCGCCCCAGGCGTGCATATCCACAGCGAGCATCGAGCCGCCGAAATAGTGCACGTCATTGTCGTAGCGGTCATCGGTGGAGCAGGTAGTCACAATCGCCTTGAGAGCTTCCGGCTGGTAGGAGGCGAGCTGAAGCGAATTGAAGCCACCCCAGGAAATCCCGAACATGCCCACGCTACCCGTGCACCAATCCTGCGCGGCAATCCACTCGATCACTTCCAGGCCGTCTTTGTGTTCCTGCGCATCGTATTCATCGCCCGGGATCCCCTCGGAGTTGCCGTGCCCGCGGATATCCACCCGGATGGAGGCGTAGCCGTGCCCGGCGTAATACGGGTGGCGTTCGTGGTCGCGCGGCGCGGTCCAGTCCCCGCTGCGGTAGGGCAGATATTCCAGGATGGCCGGCACTTTTTCTTCCGTGCGTGGCATCCAGGCTTTCATCCACAGCCGAGTACCGTCCGAGAGCGGAATCCATCCCTCGCGAATCTCGGTCTCGTAGGGAAAATCTGTAATGTATTCCATTTTTCTCCTTCCTTCGCGTCTGTGCTTATTGCGTCTCTACTCTTCGCTTCTGCGCGCGTGCTGCGGTTGTCGGGGCGCGTATATGAACGACGGCGCCGCCAGCCCTACGCAACGACTTTCATACGGGAGCGCATCCACGGAGTCAGCGCCATGAGCAGCACGCCGTAACCAATAACCACCGCTCCCTGCACTCCGAAGTAGGTGGGTATGGAGGCAGCCATGTTCTCGTAATCGAAGAATTTCACGACCTGAGCCTGAATACCCTGGGCGCAGGCCATGGCCGCGAACCAGAGGGCCATGGTTTGGGAGGCGAAAGCCCGCGGGGCGAGTTTCGTGGTGGCGGACATCCCCGAGGTTTGCAACACCAGGTCCCCCAGGCCGAGGAAGATATAGCATCCCACCAGCCACAGCGGCATGAGGAGAGTACCGCGCGGTGTCACGATGCCCGCGAGCGCCACGGTCACGAAGGCGATACCGCCGAGCACCGCGCCCAGCCCCACTTTCGCGGCCACGTGCGGTTGGCGCTTACCTAACTTGAGCCAGATCCAGGCGAGCACCGGCCCCATGATGATTTCCACGATAGCGGTGAGGGAAATGTAATAGGAGGAGGGGTAGCTCAGGGAACCGATGGTGTTATCGGTGGCGTTGAGGGCCACGAGGTTGAGGGTATTACCGGTTTGGAAATAGAGCAGATTGTAGAGAATCAGGGCGATGAGCAACAGCGCATAGGGGATAAGATTACGCCGTTCTACCTTGCTGACTTTCGGAGAACGGTACATCCACAGGAAGAAGAAAACCGGCACGATCCAGGTGATAACAGAAATACCGTTGACGACGTCGCTGAGTGTGGCTGAGGAGAGTACGGCGAAAAGCGTGGCCACCGCGACTACTCCCCCGACGAGTCCCACGAGCATCCAGAAAGAACGGTCCGCCACGAAACTGGCACGAATGCGATGCGCCTTGGCGCGCCCGGATAGGTTTTTACCGGTTGCCACGTAGGCGATGAGGCCAAGGATCATTCCCACCGCAGCGGAGGCGAAACCAGCGTGCCAATGCACCCGCTGACCGAGGAATCCTGCCACCAGCGGCCCGAGGAACGCCCCGATATTAATACCGGCGTAGTAGATGGAGAAACCAGCATCGCGGCGGCTATCCCCGGGTGCGTAGAGTTCACCCACCATGGTGGAGACATTCGGTTTGAGGAGCCCGGTTCCCACCACGATGAGGCCCAGGCCCACCCAGGTGAAGAATTCGGTGGGGATACCCATAGCAATATGGCCCGCGGCAATAACAATGCCGCCCCAGAGCACCGCGCGGTAGGTGCCGGAAATCCGATCCGCAACCCAGGCACCCACAATAGAAAGTAGGTAAACGAGGGCTCCGTAAGCGGCCACAATGGAGGATCCCACGTCTTCCGCGTAACCGAGCCCGCCGTTGGCAATGGCATCGGTGAAGTAGAGGACCAGAATGGCTTGGAAGCCCAGATAGGAGAAACGCTCCCAGAGTTCCAGGCCAAAGAGGGAATACAGGCCCTTCGGTTGGCCCATAAAGGAGTGCATAGCGCGGGCACGCCGGTCGCGGCGCAGGGCTTCTTTGTGTTCTTTAATATACTTTTTTGGATTTTCGACGTTTTCGGGGACCTGCGCAGCTATCTGCGCGTGGGTGGGTAGGTCAACGGTGGTGGTATCCGAGCTTGCCTCGGGCCCGGGCTGGGCATTGTGGGTGGTGTCAGTCTGGTTGCCCTTATGGGGTAGGTCAGTCACGTGGTACTCCTTCTCGAAAAACGGGACCGTCTGACCCCGCTATCGCGGCCGTTCCCTCCTTTCTCTAGGCGCGCGCGTGCGTCCTTCCGGGGCAGCGCGACGGGCGCACATCCCCGGCTTTTCCAAGCACGGCAGTGGCACTTTTCAGCCCTGCCATCCGTTTTCCAGGGTAACAAGGGCCTGCGACATAACCGAAAATTGAGTACTTTTTTACCGTTTTCACCTCACCGCGCACCCGCCGCAAGCCCTGAGCCCATAGGGAAAACTCGAATAGACATGACATCGGTCACATTGATAGGCTGAGGGGCATGACCACATGCGATATCCCCACCGTTCCCCTTGCCGACGGCGGGCAGATTCCCCTCGTTGGGATCGGCTCCCTACTAGCCAAAGGCAACGAGCTTGCCACCACCCTGGGCCAGATCATTGCTGATGGCTACCGCCTCGTTGATACCGCCCAGCAGTACGCTAACGAAACGGCCGTTGGAGAGGCGGTGAAACGCTCCGGGGTGCCCCGCGCGCAGGTGTTCATCACCTCCAAGGTGGCCGGCGGGGAACAGGGGAAACGCTATACCCGGCGCAGCATCGAAGATTCGTTGCGCCGCCTCGATACTGATTACCTCGATGCCCTCCTCATCCACTGGCCCAATCCTTCCCGCGGCCTGTACGTGGAAACCTGGGAGGAAATGCTCACGGCACAGTCGGAGGGCCTGGTGCGCCACGTGGGGGTCTCTAATTTCTTGCCGGAACATCTCACCCACCTGCATGAGGCCAGCGGGGTGTGGCCGGTACTCAACCAGATCCAGCTCTCGGTTGCTCTCCCGCGCACCAATTTGCGTGCCTTCCACGAGCGCCACGGCATTGTTACTCAGGCCTGGCGCCCACTGGGCGGTCCGGAAAAGCTGCTAGATCAGATTGTGGTGGCGCGCCTGGCTGCCAAACACGGGGTAAGTGCGGGGCAGATTGTGCTGCGTTGGTGTGTCCAGCAGGGCATTGTGGTGATTCCGTCGTCGTCCCAACGCGAGCGCTGGCGGGCAAATGCCGATCTCTTCAGCTTCACCCTGGATGAATCGGATATGCGCGATTTGGCCGCGCTGGATACCGGTGACCTGCACGTATGGGATGCGCGCACCCACGAAGAGTGGTAGCGCACCACCCCGGTATTACCGCATAAACGGTATAAAAAGTGGGCCCGACCGGATTCGAACCGATGACACCCTGGGTGTAAACCAGGTGCTCTGACCAACTGAGCTACGGGCCCGCGCGCTGCGCACTCGGATGATCCTACCCGATGCGCGGCCCGCGCGCACCTTCTCACCGAAAATACCGACCGCCCTAAGCCGTGGGCGGGACCACCTGGGAGCGCTAGTAGCGCAGGCCCTTATTGGTCAGGCGCACGCCCGTCCAGGATTCTCCGAGGGCCACGGACGTGGTTGGTTGCATACCCGCGGTATCGGCGGCCTCTTCAATATCGTTATGCGGCACCGCATTCGACACTCGCCCGGTGGGCACGAAGAGCCAGCAGATAGCATTTTCGTCGTCGAAATTAGCCTTGATATCCAGGAGCAGATCGGCGAGATCATCGACGTCGCCATCGTCCGCACGCCACCAGGCGATGGCGCCGTCCACGATATCGCGCGAATCTTCGTCCAGCAGCTCGCTTCCTATTGTTTCTTCGATCTGCGCGCGGACCTGGGTGGCTACGTCGTCGTCGTAGCCAAATTCTTGGATGATGTTCCCTTTCTGGAAACCAAACGAACTCATGGCTTAAGCTCATCTGATCGCCGGCATTTTTTCAAGTTAATCTCAGCCGCGTCGCCCGTGATTTTGGTGATCATTACCCTACGACGACGCGCGGCGCCCGGTATTCGGGCGCCGTGAAACCCACCCGCAGTGCGCCCCGTCCACCGCTCAGCTTAATTCGGCTCTCGCCTGTGCGATGGCTCTCAACAACGCGGTAATATAGGAGTGCATGTGTAAGAGGTACCACAGCCGCTCTGGGACTAAAGCCGCGAACGGGTAGCCTTGACACGTCCCTAAGAAACATGACCACTCAAGCAATGGAGGAGATTCCGTGGCTTCACACGATTCTGATGCTCGCATGGTATCCGGCCAGCTCAGCCAGATCCCGGATGTCGATCCGGAAGAAACCCGCGAATGGCTAGCGTCCGTGGATGATCTGATTGAAACAAACGGTGCGGATCGGGCGCGGTTTATCCTCGCCAGCGTGGATGAGCACGCACGCTCCAAGGGAGTTTCGGTCTCCCCTGATCTCGTCACTCCCTATATCAATACGATTCCGGCCGAAGAAGAACCTCCCTACCCGGGTACCCCGGAAGAAGAGGAACTCGAACACCAATTCCGCAGCTGGACCCGGTGGAACGCGGCCGTGATGGTGACGCGCGCCCAGCGCCCCGGCGTGGGTGTTGGTGGGCATATTTCTTCCTACGCTGCCCAGGCCACTCTCTATGAAGTGGGCTTCAATCACTTCTTCCGCGGCCCGGATGCGCCCGGCGGCGGGGATCAAATCTTCTTCCAGGGGCACTCCTCCCCCGGCAATTACGCCCGCGCTTATCTGGAAGGGCGCTTGACCGAAGCGGACCTGGATTCTTTCCGTCAGGAAGCCTCCCGTATTTCCGGTGGGCGCGGCCTCCCCTCCTACCCGCATCCCCACCAGATGCAAGACTTCTGGCAGTTCCCCACCGTGTCCCTCGGTATTGGTGCCACGAACTCTATCTACCAGGCCTGGTTCAATCGCTACCTGAACGAACGCGGCATTACGGACACCTCCGATTCGCACGTGTGGGCCTTCCTGGGCGATGGTGAAATGGACGAACCCGAATCGCGCGGGATGCTCCAGCTGGCCGCCTCCCAGAAACTGGATAACCTCACCTGGGTGGTCAATTGCAACCTCCAGCGCCTGGACGGGCCGGTGCGCGGCAACGGCAATATCGTTCAGGAACTTGAGTCCTTCTTTAAGGGTGCGGGCTGGAATGTTATCAAGGTGCTGTGGGGTTCGGGCTGGGATAAACTCCTCGCCCAGGATAAGGACCATGCCCTCGTGGATCTTATGACATCCACACCGGATGGTGACTACCAGGGCTTCAAGGCAAACGATGGTTCGTATGTGCGCAATAACTTCTTCGGGCGGGACCCGCGCACAAAGGCCATGGTGGAGGACTGGTCCGATGATGAGATTTGGGCACTGCGCCGCGGCGGCCATGACCATCACAAGATTTACGCTGCCTACCGGGCTGCGCTCGCCCATAAGGGCCAGCCCACCGTCATTTTGGCGCAAACGGTCAAGGGTTATGATCTCGGCTCCAATTTCGCCGGGCGCAATGCCACCCACCAGATGAAGAAGCTCAACAGCAATGATCTCAAGCTGCTGCGTGATACCCTGCGTATCCCCATTGATGATTCCCAGCTGGAAGATCCCTATAACGCGCCCTATTACAAGCCGGCCGAAGATCACCCGGCAATGAAGCATATGCGTGAGCGGCGCGCAGCACTGGGTGGCTACCTGCCCCAGCGCCGCACCCACCAGGGCGGGATCGCACTGCCGGCCGATAAGCCTTTCCAGTCCATGAAGAAGGGTTCGGGCAAGCAGAAGGTGGCCACCACCATGGCCTTGGTCCGCCTCCTCAAGGACATTATGCGCGATAAGGAATTCGGCTTCCGCATGGTGCCGATTGTCCCGGACGAAGCGCGTACTTTCGGCATGGATTCCATGTTCCCCTCGGCCAAGATCTTCAATACCCAGGGCCAGCAGTACACCGCGGTGGACCACGATATGCTGCTTTCCTACAAGGAATCCACCCAGGGCCAGCTGCTCCACACGGGTATTACCGAAGCCGGTTCCCTCTCCGCTTTCGTGGCGGCCGGAACCTCGTATGCCACCCATAACACCCCGATGGTGCCCTTCTACATCTTCTACTCGATGTTCGGGTTCCAGCGCACCGGGGACCAGTTCTGGGCAGCTTACGATCAACTGGCACGCGGTTTCATTATTGGTGGCACCGCCGGGCGCACCACCCTCACGGGTGAAGGCTCCCAGCATATGGACGGGCACTCCCCCGTTCTCGCCTCCACCAACCCGGGCATGATTATTTACGATGCGGCCTACGCCTACGAACTGGGCCATATCTTCAAGGATGGCCTGAAGCGTATGTACGGGGACGGCTCTGACGGGCGTGAGCAGAACGTTATGTACTACCTCACGGTCTATAACGAACCCATCCACCAGCCCGCCGAACCGGAGAATGTGGATGTGGATGGCATTATCCGCGGTATCTACAAGCTCGATGAAGCCGATGGCCAGGGTGGCCCGCGTGTCAATCTGCTTTCCTCGGGCGTGGGGGTGCGCTGGGCCCGCGAAGCCAAGCGCATGCTGCGCGATGACTGGGGCGTGGATGCCACCGTCTATTCGGTGACCTCCTGGTATGAGCTGCGTAAGGATGGTTTGGCCACCAACGAATACAACTACCTCCACCCGGAAGAAGAACCGCGCAAGGCCTATGTGACCGCGAAGCTGGAAGGCGAAGAAGGCCCCTTCATCGCCACCTCCGATTTCGAGCACCAGGTTCAAGATTCCATCCGCGAATGGATCCCGGGTGATTACGAGACGCTCGGCGCCAACGGTATCGGTATTTCCGATACCCGCCCGGCAGCCCGGCGCTACTTCAAGATCGATGATGCCACGATGGTGGTGCGGGCCCTGTATGCGCTGGCCAAGGCCGGCAAGATTGATCGCTCGGTTGTCCGCCAGGCAATCGAGAAGTACGATCTGCATAACCCGGCAGCCGCCGAACCGGTTCCCGATAACGACCCGGAGTAAAGCGGCCCGGCGTCGCCGTAACTAATTGAATAGTGTTTGAGCATCCGTGCTCTCACACGTAGCATAGTGTGGCGGTCCTTCCTCACGCGGCGAGCTATTTCTCGCACGCGAGCTTTCGGACCGCCACACCTATATGGAGGCGAGTGATTGACCGTTTATCGATTGGCGTGGAGGCATCTACGCGACCGCAAATTCCAGCTCTTCGCGATTGCTGTGCTACAGATCGCGCAGGTGCTCCTCGGGCTCACCCTCCCCGCGCTGGGCGCGAACGTTATCGATTACGGCATTTTGGAACGCAATAGCTCCTATATTTGGTCGCGCGGGCTACTCATGGGACTCTTCACTCTCGCGCAAGTACTCTGCGCCATCGGGGCGATCTATTACGGGGCGCTGGTATCCACCCATCTAGGCCGGGAACTGCGCCGCGAAACTTTCGCGCATGTGCAACGCTTCTCCCCCGCGGATCAGCAGCGCTTCGGGGCTTCCACCCTCGTCACCCGTACCACAAACGACGTCAATCAAATCCAAATGGTCACCCTCATGTCCCTCACCATTATGGTGACGGCCCCGATTATGGGAGTGGGCGGGGTGCTCATGGCCATCGGGCAGGACGTCGTGCTCTCCCTCACGCTCCTCGTGATTATTCCGGTACTCACCGCAATTATTCTGGTATGTACCGCGATGCTCGCCACACGCTACGAAACCCTCCAGCGGCGCGTGGATGCGATTAACGATGCGCTACGTTCCCAACTTTCTGGAGTGCGGGTGATTCGAGCCTTCCGCCGCGAGGAGGCGATGGCCGGGGAATTCGAGGTCCATAACCGCAATTTCCGTTCGATTATGCTCCAGATCGGCACGATTTGGTCCGCGTTGCTACCGGCCATGAGTGCGGTCATCGGGCTGGCCTCCGCGCTGATCGTGTGGATTGGCGGGCATCGGATTGCCGGGGGTTCCATGCCGGTGGGAGCGCTGGCCGCTTTTATCACCTACCTCATGATGATTCTGGGTGCGGTCATGATGCTCGGCATGATTATTATGGTGGTTCCGCGCGGGAACGTCTCCGCCGAGCGCGTGATCGAGGTGAACACCACCGTTCCCTCCATCGCGGACGCACCGGATGCGCGGGAGATGCCGCCCGGCCCGGTCACCTTCCGCTTGCGCGATATTTCCCTCACCTACGCGGATGCGGACGAGCCAGCATTGCGCGGCATTTCTTTGTGTTTCCGACCTGGAACGACGACGGCGATTATTGGCGCCTCGGGCTCGGGCAAATCATCGCTGGTCAAAATACTGCCGCGCCTCGTGGATGTGAGCACGGGCCGCTTCACCGTGGAAGGCAGCGCCGGGGCTGGCGCAGATGGCGAGACCGGCGAAACGGAAACGAGCGGTACCGCAGCACGCGGCGCCGGAGCGAGCGAAGTGGATGTGCGCGATATTCGACTCGCTGATTTCCGCCGCCGGGTGGCCCTGGTACCCCAGCGTGCGTTCCTGTTTAGCGGCACGGTAGCCAGTAATGTTGCCGGCTCCACCCGCGATATTGACCAGGAACGGGTGATTAATGCGCTGCACTGCGCCCAGGCCTGGGATTTTGTGCAGGCCGGGGGCGGGCTGGAGATGCCGGTGGAAACCGGGGGAAGCAATCTTTCCGGCGGGCAACGCCAGCGCCTGACCATCGCGCGGGCTCTGTACCGCGCCCTCCCTGATAGCTCCGGGCGAGCCGGTGCTGACCTGGTGGTCTTTGATGATTCTTTCTCCGCCCTCGATTACGCCACCGATGCCCGGGTGCGGGCCAACCTCAAGGAGCGGATCCGGGATGCGGCGGTGGTTATTATCGCCCAACGTATTTCGACCACGCGCAGCGCCGATTGCGTCGTCGTTCTGGATTGCGGCGAGGTGGTGGGCTGCGGGACGCACGCCGAACTCATGGAAACCAATGAGATGTACCGCTCCATTGTGCGTTCCCAGGAGCGCGGGCCGGAAGGTGGTGCGGAACGTGGAACGGAAGCGAACGGTACGGAACGCGGAACGGCGGCAAGCGATACGGAACCAAGCGGCACAGCGACCGCAACGAGTGAGGAGGTGCGGGCATGAGAGGTGCCGGAAATATTGACGAAGCCCGCGATATCCGCGGGGCGCTCCTCACCCTTATTCGCCACTACCTACGCCATTACGTGGGACGCATTGTGGCAGTGCTGCTGCTTTCACTTATCTCCACCGCGGCGGTGGTGGCCGCGCCCTTCCTGCTCGGACAGGGCACCAATGTGGTGGTTGATGGAATCCGCTCCGGCGGCGTGGATTTCCCGGAGCTGGCGCGGGTGCTGAGCCTGGCTGCCGGATGCTATATTCTCTCAGCGCTGCTGCGTTTCTGGTTCGGCTATATTATTCGCCTCATTATTCAGGATCTCGGCTATGAGATGCGGAGGGATTGCCAGCAGAAAATTGATCGGATGCCGCTATCCGTGCTGGACAAACAGCAGCGCGGGGATGTGCTCTCGCGGGTTACGAACGACGTCGATAATGTCACCCAGTCCCTGCTGCAAACCCTTTCCGAAGTGCTCTCCGCGATCTACCAGATTATCGGGATCGTGGCGGTCATGGTCTATCTGTCCTGGTCGGTGGCCCTTGCCTCGCTGGTGGTCATCCCGGTGGGGATTATTGGGATCCTGCTGCTACTGCGCCGCTCCCGCCCCTATTTCCGGGACCAATGGCGGCTCACGGGTGATGTCTCCGCCGTGGTCGAGGAGAGCTTCACCGGGCTGGATGTGGTAGCTGCCTACGGGCTGGAAGATGAATTCCAGGGCCAGTTTGATGCCGCGAATGGCGATCTTTACGACGCTTCCTTCCGCGCCCAGGCCATTGCGCAGATGTCCCAGCCGCTTATGATGCTGGTGCAGAACGGTTCCTTCGCTATCGTCACCCTCCTGGGCAGTATCCAGGCGATGGCCGGCACCATGACGATTGGCGGGCTGCAAGCGATGATGCAATATACTCGCCAGCTGTCCCACCCGCTCCAATCCCTGGCCTCCACCGCGAATCTCATCCAATCCGCGGCGGCCTCCGCGGAGCGAATTTTCGATTACCTCGCCCAGGAGGAGATGGCCCCGGATGCACATTCGAGCTATCGCGAGGTGGTGGCCCCCGAAGCACGGAGCGGCACCATCGAGTTTTCGCACGTGCGTTTTTCCTACGAGCCGGAAACCCCGGTGATCCGCGATCTCTCACTGCGAGTGGAGCCGGGCCATTCGGTGGCGATTGTGGGGCCCACCGGCGCGGGGAAAACCACGCTCGTCAATTTGCTTATGCGTTTTTACGAGGTAGACGGCGGGGCGATTACCGTGGACGGCGCACCCATCGATTCTTTCACCAAGGAATCCCTGCGGGAGCATTTCGGGATGGTCTTGCAAGACACCTGGCTGTTTGACGGCACGGTCTGGGAAAATATCGCTTTCGGGAAGGACGGTGCTACGCGCGACGACGCCATTGCCGCCGCGGCCGCCCTGGGCATTGCTGATCTTCTTGAGACCCTCCCCCACGGTTTTGATACCCATATTGGGGATGAGGGCGAGAATGTTTCCGCCGGGGAGAAACAGCTCATCACCATCGCGCGGGCGTACCTCGCCAATCCCGATGTGCTGATTTTGGATGAGGCCACCAGTTCGGTGGATACCCGCACCGAAGCGCTTATCCAGGATGCCATGGAGCGGCTACGCGAAGGGCGCACCTCCTTCATTATTGCGCACCGGCTCTCCACCGTCCGCAATGCCACCACGATCCTGGTTATGGAAGCTGGGGACGTGGTAGAAAGCGGCACCCATAAGGAATTGCTGGCAGCCGGCGGTGCCTATGCCCGCCTCTACGAAAGCCAGTGGGCCTAAGCTGGCGGCGGTGTGAGCCTATGCTGGCGGTGGTGCGCCAAGCTAACCGCGAGCCTGAGACCTGCGGGCCTAAGCGACCGGGACCGCGAGCTTCTCCTCCGCCGGGATTTCCCGGCCGGCAAGATACCCGGCCATGAGCCGCGCTACCGCGCTGGCGCCCAGGCTGAGCACCCACAGGGCAGCCATAAGAATCAGAATGCTCGGATGCCCGGCATCCTTAATAATGAGGAAGACCAGGAGGATTACTCCGAGGACGGCTGCCGTCACCGGGATGGCCTGCATGGTGGGGCGCAGCCACGCCGGTGCCGAGCGCCGGGGTTGTTCCAGCAATCCAAACCACTGGTAGACTCCCAGGAAATAAACCTGGCCGAGCGCAACCCAGAGCATCCCAAAACAGGTACAGGTCCAGATAGCAAGGCTAAATTCCGGGGCCCATTGTAAGATATCCAAGGCATTGATATAGAGAAGCGGATAGCCAAGAAAACCACCCAGAACCGCGGCTCCCGCCGCGATCTTTCCAGCCTTATACGCGTTCATATAAGATCCCTCCGTTGAGTCATATAATCAACCGCCGCGGTGACGATCTTATTTTTGAGGCTAACGACGCTTCACATGGATATCTACGGCCGCGAACCGTCCTCGTCACATCTTAACCAAACTGTATCCCGTGGTGATGTAACTGTAACCCTTGTTAATATGCCCGTGGCTGGTGTTAATGGGAATGTGACCGCTCCACCCCGGCAAAATCCCACAGGATCTCACCGAGATCGCGGGCAGTTCCCACGTGCCGCCAGGCCAGCTCCCACTCGGAACGCGGGGCGGTCCCCCACTCCACGAGCACCGTGGGAAGGCCATGCTGGCTTGCGCCCTCGACATCGTGAATACGATCCCCCACCATGAGGGCCCGCGAGGTATCGATGCCCTGCGCCCGCAATTCGCGCAGCGCCGCCCCCACCACCTCAGCTTTCCCATACCCGGGTATATCTTCGGGATCCCCGGCAATATAGCGGAAATGCTGCGCCACGCCCTGGTGTTCCAGAATCGCGCGGGCATTCTTTTCGTTTTTCGACGTCGCAATGGCCAGAGGCACCCCGGCCGCGTCCAGTTCCTCCACCAGTTCACGCATCCCCGGGAAAATCGGGGTGTCAAGCATGCGCTGCTCGTAACGCACCCGGTAGCGACGCACCATCTCCACCGGGTCGGCTGCGCCGAGCTTCGTGAAGGTATCGATGAGCGGCGGGCCGATGAACTGCACGAAGAACTCTTCGGGGTGGTCCTCCCCCATTTCTTCGCGCAGGGTAGCCCGGAAAGTTTTTTTGACGATGGCGGCGGAATCGTGGAAAGTTCCGTCCAGATCAATAAGGATGGGGTTCACAGGTTAAGTCCGGCGGTATCGCCTGCTCCTTGTCTCGCAATTTCGTTGGTTACTAGGTCAAGTACGGTGGTGGGGCCGCACCCCACGGGCCCGTTCACCACCACATCCAGGGCATGCCCCAGTTCATCTTCCACAATCCAGCCTTCTTCGAGGGGTTCTTCCGCGCCGGGAAGAATAAGCGTGGAGGAGAGCAGCGGTTCGCCCATCTCCGTGACCACCGCCTGGGTGATGCGATGATCCGGGATGCGCACGCCCACCGTGTGTTTCTTCGGGTTGAGGGTCATGCGCGGCACTTCTTTAGTGCCCTTGAGAATAAAGGTGTAGGGCCCGGGCGTGAGGCTTTTGATGAGCCGAAAATCGGGATTATCCACGATCACAAGCTGCCCGAGCTGCGCGAAATCGTGGCACAGCAGCGTGAAATGGTGTTTATCACCGACCTGCCGGATGGTGCGAATTCGCTCCAGGCCCTCCTTATTGCCCATCTGGCACACAATGGCGTAACCGGAATCAGTGGGCAGCGCCACCACCTCACCGCGCCGCAGCCGATCCACCACTTTGGTGACGAGCCGCGGTTGCGGATCCTCAGGATGAATATCAATGAAGGTAGCCATAGCAACTAGTCTAGTCGAGGCCGCGACAGGAAGAAGCCGCGCAGCCTTACTCCGCCGCGCGCGCAGCCTCGCGCAACTCCGCGAGCTCCGCCGCACTGGCATAGGGCTCCATTTCCCGCAGGTACGCGCGGGCTTCGCTGGTGCGCCCGGCCGCCAGCGCGGTACGTACCAGCGCTTCCCCAGCCTCGAAACTATGGGTGGCCGGGTCCCAATGGGCCAGCCCTAAGGTGAGTGCCTGATCCGGGTGGCCGGCCTCGCGCAAAATCGCCATGGCCCGGGCGAGGATACGCCCGTCCGGATTGCGATCCGTGGCGGTGGTGAGAAGCCGCAGGGCCCGCTCGGGATCGGACTCCACCGCGAGGCGAGCCATATGCAGCTGCGGGTACCAGGAGGCCGGCGAGCTAGAGAGTTCTTCGGCGAGGGCATAAATCGCCAGGTCCGCGGAAAGAATGCTTCCGGTTCCGGTGAGCTCCGCGGTGAGCGGATCCGCGGGCGGGAGTTCACCTTCAGCTTCACGCGCCAGGCCAACGAGCTGCGTGAAAGCCTCGACGTCGTTGGGATCTTCAGCAAGCCGATCACGCAGCGCCTGCGCGGTGGCAGTATCAGCTTCCGGGGCCCGGGTATGCTGGAAGAGTTGCTGCATCAAATCGAGGAATGCCATGATGCGAGCGTACCGAAAATAGGGAGGTCGTGCGATGGAGGTAGCGCAACTCATGTCGCTGGGCGCGGATATTCTGGAGCGCGAAGGCTACCCGGATGCCACCGAAAGTTTCGAGCTGAGCCGCGTGGATAGCGTCACCCGCTGGGCTATTGCGGTCACGCTGGAAGATGCCAGCGGCGTGGTGGTACCCGATAGCGAGATTTGCGCGGCGCGCACCCTCGGGGATCTGGTGCGGCTCAGCTGCCCGGGCACGGACCTGAGCATCACCACCTCTTCTTCTCAGCACGACGACGCAGCTGCGGCCCGCCCCACTCCCGCTGCCACAAGCGCGGATGCCGCGGGACCTAACCCTGAGAAGCAGGAGAAGCCGGATGAAAATGCCCCGCTTTCCGCGGAGGATTTGCGGGCCGCCCTCGGGCTGTAGGGTGCGCAGTAGCGGGTACGCCCCCCGCGGACTTAGCTCACCACGGCCCGGGTTTTAGCCCACGCGGTGCAGCCAACGCACCGGTGCGCCCGCGCCGGCATAGCGGAAGGGTTCGAGCTCATCATCCCAGGCTTGGCCGAGGGCAATATCGAGGAGCCGGCGCATTTCTGCGGCATCGTTCCCCGCGTTTTCCAGCGCGGCCCGCACCCGGTTTTCGGGGATAACCACATTGCCGGTGAGATCTGTTTGGGCGTAGAAAATACCGAGGCCGGGGGTGGCGGACCAGCGGCCTCCTTCGGATACCGGGCTGGCATCTTCGGTGATTTCAAAACGTAAGTGTTCCCAGCCGTTGAGTGCGGAGGCGAGTATGGCGCCAGTTCCCACTTCCCCCGTCCACGAGGCTTCTGCCCGGTTCATATGCGGGGCGGCGGGTTGTTTGGTCCACTCAAAATGCGGTTCGTATCCGAGCACGCTTGTCACCGCCCATTCAACGTGGGGTTGAACGGCCGGCATAACAGAGTGAATGAATATGACGCCGCGAGTGGCGTATTTGTGTGCCATAGCATTCCTCCTGCGCTTGGGTGGCTTTCCCCGTGCTACCCACGCGGAGGGGCTACTAGAGCGATTGTAGCGCAGAAGAGACGCGCAGCTGGCGAATATCGCGCATCGCTTGTTTGCGTACGTCCCGTTCCAGGCGGTCGAGGTAGAGGTGGCCGTCCAGGTGATCGCATTCGTGCTGGATGCAGCGCCCGAGGAGACCCTCCCCCTCCACAATTTTCTTCTTGCCGTCCAGGTCAATACCTTCCGCGCGGGCGTACCAGGCCCGCGTGGTCGGGTAGTAGAGGTCCGGGACGGACAGGCAGCCTTCCTCACCGTCCTGGTATTCATCTTCGGAAAGCGCCACAATCACGGGGTTGAGAATGTAATCGATCTCCCCGTCGATATGCCAGGAGAAAGCGCGCAGGGAGACCCCGATTTGGTTGGCTGCTAGGCCCGCCCGGGCGTCGTCGTTCACGTTTTCAAGCAGGTCTTCTACCAGACGCACAATGCCCGGGGTGATCTCCCGAATCGGATCGCAGGGGGTGCGCAGGACCGGGTCCCCCACCACGCGAATCTCCCGGTATGCCATAGCGAGCTCCTTTGGTAAGATTCTTCACACTTATGTTGCCCCGCGCCGCGAGTGCCGGACAGAGCAGAACGGCGGCAAGCCTACGCTCACCGCCGTTCGTTCGCTCCCGCAGCTGGGGCTTATAGGACAAAAGGGGGTGCGGACGGTTTCCTAGAGATTTTTAAGGAGAACGTTCAATGAGTAAGCGTACG
>NZ_JBOZCJ010000027.1:0-29782 GCF_051265215.1 Actinotignum stranguriae | reverse complement strand
GCGTCGTCGTTCTGAAGAATCGGTGCGCCGCCACTTTCCTCACGTTCGCGAATATCGGCAGCCGAATCGGAAGATGTGTCCGAACGGCGCTTGGCCACCGCCACCCGGGTGGTCGGTGCCGGCCGCGGTTTCGCCGCCAAGGAGGACCTGCGGCTCTTCCACGAACTCGCCGAGGTGCTCGATGCCGCGGAAGGCGCAACCCGCCCGCTGGCCGAAGGGGATGCCTGGCTCCCGCGCGATTCCTACGTGGGGCTCTCGGGCACGGTTATCGCCCCGGATTTGTATATCGCCATCGGTATTTCCGGCCAGCCGCATCACACCGCGGGAGTCACGGATTCCGGAGTCATCGTGGTGATCAATAATGATCCCGAAGCGGAAATGTTCGAATTCTGCGATTACGGAATTGTCGGAGACCTCTACACGGTGCTTCCCGAGCTCATTACCCTCATCCGGAAGCGGGTCGCAGCCCCGGCCCCCGAAAACCAATAGCTAGTTAGTCGCCCCGGTCCTGAAAATAGGTGCCAGCCTCAGCCCCGGATATGGGGGCCAGCCTCGGCTAGCAATCACTCCTCAATCACCACGTAGCCCAATAAGTGGGGGGAGAAACCGGAACGGTTGCTCCCCCCACTGCGTCGTCGTACCCGAAAATAACGGGCGCGTGCTTAGACGAGCGTCATAGCCTGCTGGGCGATGGCCAGCTCCTCATTGGTGGGGACCACGAGCACATGCACCGTGGAATCCTCCGTGGAGATCTCCCGCGCGTTCTTCGAGCGCGTGGCGTTCTTCTCGGCGTCGTACTTGACACCGAAGGGAGCCAGGCGGTCAAGGACTTCCTTGCGGATGATATCGTCATTCTCACCCACACCGGCGGTAAAGGTCAGGGCATCCAGGCCGCCAAGAATCGCGGTGTAGGAGCCGATGTACTTGACGATGCGATGGACGTAAATATCTACCGCTTCCTTCGCGTTCTCATCACCCTTCTCCACCATCGCGTGCACATCGCGCAGATCGGAAGAGCCGGTCAGACCGGCCATACCGGACTGGCGGTTGAAGAGCTTATCTATCTCATCAATGGACATCTTCGCCTGGCGAGCCAGGTGGAAGACGGCAGCCGGATCAATATCGCCGGTGCGCCCACCCATAACGAGGCCCTCCAGCGGAGTCAGGCCCATGGAAGTCTCCACCGCGCGGCCCGAATCCACCGCGGACACCGAGGCACCGTTACCGATATGCAGCACGATCTGCTTGAGATCATCGCGGCCCAGGATCTTCGCTACCTCACCGGAAACATACTGGTGCGAGGTGCCGTGCGCGCCGTAGCGGCGGATCTCATACTTATCGGCAATCTCGCGGTTGAGACCGTAGCGTGCCGCTTCTTCCGGAAGGCTCTGGAAGAACGCGGTATCGAAAACCGCCACGTGCGGGACATTCGGCAGCAGGCGCTGCGCCACCTTGATGCCCTCCAGGGCCGGCGGGTTGTGCAGCGGGCCGAGCGGCTGGAGCTCTTCGATCTTCTGGCGCACCGCATCGGTAATAAGAGCCGGGCCATCGAAGTACTTACCACCCTGGACCACGCGATGCCCGACGGCGCGAATGGAGCCATCATGCAGGGACGGGCCGGCGGCGTCGAAGAACTCGAGCACCTTCTCCATACCGACTTCGTGGTTGGGAATGGGGCCTTCCCATTCGCGCACGTCCTCGCCGTGTTCGTGCTTGACGTGACCGGAGGGCAGACCAATCTGCTCCACGAGGCCCGAGGCGAGTTCCTCACCCGATTCGGGATCCACGACCTTGTACTTGATCGAGGAGGAGCCGGAATTAATTACGAGAACGGACAAAATGATCTCCTTGTGTCTGTGACCGGGTGGAGGCCCACCCCTATAACTTCAGTGTAATGCCGGATACGGGTTGTTCCGGCTCATGCCTGCGGATTCCCGCGAATTGCAGGTTGTTTCCGGTTGGTGCTGGTTATTCCTGCGCCTGGATCGCGGTAATCGCCACGGTATTGACGATATCCTCCACGAGCGCGCCGCGGGAAAGATCATTCACCGGCTTATTCAGGCCCTGGAGCACCGGGCCCACGGCGACCGCGCCCGAAGAACGCTGCACGGCCTTGTAGCCGATATTGCCGGCATTCAAGTTCGGGAAAACGAAAACCGTGGCGCGGCCGGCCACCGGGGAATTCGGCAGCTTCTTCTTCGCGGCCGCAGCATCCACCGAAGCGTCATACTGGAGCGGGCCGTCAATCAGCACGCCCTCGGGTGCCAGGCTCTTCGCGAGCTCCGTGGCTTCGCGCACCGCATCCA
The DNA here is from genome assembly GCF_051265215.1 of Actinotignum stranguriae. Taxonomy (NCBI): domain Bacteria; kingdom Bacillati; phylum Actinomycetota; class Actinomycetes; order Actinomycetales; family Actinomycetaceae; genus Actinotignum; species Actinotignum stranguriae. Next base: position 27,476 of record NZ_JBOZCJ010000027.1, on the reverse strand, counting down.
CATCCGGGCCCTTGCCGGAGGTACCCGAAGAGTAGGAGAGCATGGCCACGCGCGGCTCAATACCGAATTGCTGGGCGGTGCGGGCCGAATCAATAGCGATGCCGGCCAGCTCTTCCGGGGTGGGATTGGTATTGACCGCGCAATCGGCGTACACGTAGACGCGATCATCCATGAGCATGAGGAAGGCACCGGAAACCGTCTTCGTGCCGGGCTTCATCTTGATGGTCTGGAAGGAGGGAACGATGGTATTTGCGGTGGTGTGGTTCGCACCCGAAACCATGCCGTCGGCATCGCCCATGTAGACCATCATGGTGCCGTAGTAGGAAGGATCCTTCATCTTCTCCACGGCCTGCTCGTAGGTCACGCCCTTCTTGGCGCGCAATTCAGCGAATTTCTCCGCGTAGCGGCGCACCCGCTCCGGATCATCAATCGAAATAATTTCCGCACCGGAGACATCCACGCCAAGCTCAGCGGCGCGGGCGAGAACCTCATCCTTATCCCCAACCAGGGTAATATCCGCGATATCGCGGGCCAGAATCTGGGCGGTGGCCAGCAGAATGCGGTCATCTTCGGCCTCCGGCATAACAATGCGCTTCTTTGCCTTGCGGGCCCGGGCCGCCAGGGAAGCCTGGAAGGACAGCGGGGTAATAACCGAGGATTCCTCTTCCATCGCGGCAACGAGGGTGGCCCGATCCTTATCGGTGAAGGAACGCGCCTCGCCATCGGGTAGATAAATAGTAGGAATACCCAGGTCACGCATGGTGGTGGGGACGTTCTCATCAGCGTCAATAACAATGAGGGCGCTCAGGGTGCCGTACCGATCCTTGATTTCCTTCGCGGAAAGCTGGGCAACAACCTCCACCTGCGCGGCGCTGCGCTGAGCCGCTGACACGGCGACGATGCCGGTGGTGCCCAGGTTGGCGATGGTGCGGCCGGTACGCGAAAGCATCCCGGGATTAATGGGATCCCCATCCAGAATGCCGAGAATGAGAACCGCATCGAAATTCTGGGCGTAATCGGTGTAGCGATTCACCAGCTGGGTCATGGCTTCTTCTTCGTCAGCCACGTAGGCCTGCCGGCTCGAACCCCAAGCAATATCGCGATCCTCGCCGCGGCCAACCTGGTCGAGCAGCTGAAGGAAGGCGGAGTCATTTTCGATATTTCCGTTGGTGAACGCCCGGAACACCCCGACGTTCTTGTAAGTAGAGGTGAGTACATCAACGTAGGCGCTGGCCACCGCCTGGGTGCCCGCATTACCTTCTACCGCGGTGAAATATACGCTGTAGGTCACTTTCTTATCCTTCCGGCCCGTGAGGACCCTTGAAAAAATAGGCGTATCCACGCCGGGATATCCCTTCAAATAATCTCACATCTTGCGAGCTGATGTGCATGCCCAGCTCAGGTCCACGCGGGCGGGTGGGCGTCGTCGTTCCTATCCGGTGACGAAGGTCCTAGAACCCTTCCGGGTGCGGGCCGGCTCCCAGTAGGCGCCGGCGCGTTTTAATCACTAGAATGAACAGCGTGAATACCAGCGATAATTCCCCGGTTCTTGTTGTCGATTTTGGTGCGCAGTACGCTCAGCTCATCGCGCGGCGCGTTCGTGAAGCACACGTTTATTCAGAAATTGTTCCGCACACCATGTCCGCCGCGGATATGCTGGCGAAAAAGCCCGCGGCCATTATCCTTTCCGGCGGCCCGGCATCCGTGTACGCGGAAGGTGCGCCCGCAATCGATAAGGACATTTTTGAGGCCGGGGTGCCTATCCTCGGTATCTGCTACGGCTTCCAAGCGATGGCCCAGGCCCTGGGCGGGCGCGTGGGGCGTACCGGCACCCGCGAATACGGGCGCACCGAAGCCCGCACCGCCGGCGATTCCTGCCTCTTCGCCGGCCTGGAAGATAAGCAAATCGTGTGGATGAGCCACGGGGATGCCGTGAGCGAAGCCCCGGAAGGCTTTACCGTCACGGCCGCCACCGATGAAACCCCGGTGGCCGCTTTTGAAGATCGCAAGCGCCGGCTCTTCGGCGTGCAATGGCACCCGGAAGTGCTCCACTCCCAGCGCGGCCAGGCCGCTCTGGAAAACTTCCTCTACGAAGGCTCGGGAATTAGCCCGAACTGGACTCCGTCCTCCATCATTGATGAGCAGGTGGCTCAGATTCGCGAGCGGGTCGGCTCCGCGCAGGTGATCTGCGCGCTCTCGGGCGGGGTGGATTCCTCGGTTGCCGCGGCGCTCGTGCACAAAGCGATTGGTGACCAGCTCACCTGCTTCTTTATTGACCACGGGCTGCTGCGCGCCGGCGAACGCGAGCAGGTAGAACGCGATTACGCGGAAAGCACCGGCATTCGCATCTTCACCATTGATGAATCCCAGCGCTTCCTCTCCGCGCTGGCCGGCGTGCGCGATCCGGAAACAAAGCGCAAGATTATCGGGCGCGAATTTATCCGCTCCTTCGAAAGCGCGCAGCGTCAGCTGGTAGATAAGCTCGGCGGCGGGGAAGATGTGAAATTCCTTGTCCAGGGAACCCTCTACCCGGACGTGGTGGAATCCGGTGGGGGAGAAGGCGCCTCCAATATTAAGAGCCACCATAATGTGGGCGGCCTACCCGAAGATATGAATTTCGAACTCATCGAGCCCCTGCGTAGCCTCTTCAAGGATGAGGTGCGTGCCATCGGGCGCGAACTGGGCGTGCCGGAGAAAATCGTGGCCCGCCAGCCCTTCCCGGGGCCGGGCCTGGCGATCCGCGTGATCGGTGAAGTCACTGAAGATAACCTGCGTATCCTGCGCGAAGCCGATGCCATCGCCCGCGAAGAACTCACCGCGGCCGGGCTGGATGCTGAGATTTGGCAGTGCCCGGTGGTGCTGCTCGCCGAGGTGCATTCCGTGGGCGTGCAGGGTGACCACCGCACTTACGGGCATCCCATCGTGCTGCGCCCGGTTTCCTCCGAAGATGCGATGACGGCCGATTGGGCCCGGGTTCCCTACGATGTGCTCGCCCATATCTCCAACCGCATCACGAACTCCGTGGCGGAAGTTAATCGCGTGGTTCTGGACGTGACCTCCAAGCCGCCGGCAACAATTGAATGGGAGTAACATTCGCAGTTAAAAAGTGATTCCTCACACATGTGAGAGGGGTGGCGACGTGAAGTCGCGTATCGGCGCGCCCGCCGGGGGCGTCGCGGGAATGTGCGCCGCTCATCTCACGTGTCTGGGAATGTTTTTTCACGCAAGCGCGTTAGGATAAATGTAGGCGCGGACAGCGAGTGATATACGCCCGCCGCCCGTGCCGGACAATACAATCGAGAGTCGCTTGTGCCTGACCGATTGATACGGACAACAGGTAAAAGAATCAGGACTTGTTACCTCGGTGCCGTAGCGATTCACGCGAAGGCGTGGATACGGTGCGGACGCAAGCGTGCGGCAATTTCTTACGGAACATCCGTTCCGCTTGCAAATTGCTTTATGCTTGGATAATAACGGGTACTGACACGACACAAGGAGAGTTAGACGCACATGGAGCGCACTGCTACCGATACCCCAACAGAGGAAGCCTGGGCGGGTTTCACGTCCGGCATCTGGAATGAAGCCATTGACGTTCGTGACTTCATCCAGAAGAACTACACCCCCTACGAAGGGGATGCTTCGTTCCTGGCCGGCCCGACGGAGAAGACCACCCGGCTGTGGGAGTCTCTTGAGGAAAATTACCTCTCCGAGGAGCGCCGCCGTCGCGTGTACGACGTCGACACCGACACCCCGGCCGATATTGACGCTTTCCCCGCCGGCTACATTTCCGAAGACGACGACGTCGTCGTCGGCCTGCAGACGGATGTTCCGCTCAAGCGCGCGATGATGCCCAATGGCGGCTGGCGCATGGTGGAAACCGCCATCAAGGAAGCGGGCAAGGAAGTCAACCCGGAGATCAAGAAGATCTTCACCCGCTACCGCAAGACCCACAATGACGCGGTCTTCGATATTTACACCCCGCGTATTCGCGCGGCCCGTTCCTCGCACATTATTACCGGTCTTCCGGATGCTTACGGCCGTGGCCGCATTATTGGTGACTACCGCCGCGTGGCCCTCTACGGTGTGGATAAGCTCATCGAAGAGAAGCAGGCCATGAAGGATTCCGTGGCCGATCAGCCCTTCTCCGAGCACTGGGCTCGTTTCCGTGAGGAACACGCCGAGCAGATCAAGGCTCTGAAGAAGCTCAAGACCCTCGGTGAGATCTACGGCTTCGATATTTCCGGCCCGGCGAAGAATTCGCGCGAAGCCGTGCAGTGGCTGTACTTCGGCTACCTCGCTTCCGTGAAGAGCCAGGACGGCGCGGCCATGTCCATTGGCCGCCTCTCCGCCTTCCTCGATATTTACTTCGAGCGCGATCTGGCCGCCGGAACCATTACGGAAACCGACGCGCAGGAAATGATTGACAACCTCGTCATGAAGCTGCGTATCGTCCGCTTCCTGCGCACCATCGATTACGATCAGATCTTCTCCGGTGATCCTTACTGGGCCACCTGGTCGGATGCCGGCTTCGGTGATGACGGGCGTACCCTCGTCACCAAGACCTCCTTCCGCCTGCTCCAGACCCTGCGTAACCTGGGTCCGGCTCCGGAACCGAATATCACCATTTTCTGGGATCCGGCGCTTCCGGAAGGCTACAAGGAATTCTGCGCGGCCATTTCCATCGAAACCTCGTCCATCCAGTACGAATCTGACGAACAGATTCGTAACCAGTGGGGCGACGACGCCGCCATCGCGTGCTGCGTCTCCCCGATGCGGGTGGGCAAGCAGATGCAATTCTTCGGGGCTCGTGTGAACTCCGCTAAGGCCCTGCTCTACGCCATCAACGGCGGCCGCGATGAGATGACCGGCAAGCAGGTGACCGAACCGGGTCTGTTCACCCCGCTCGAAGGCGATGGCCCGCTCGACTTCGACGAAGTCTGGCAGAAGTACGAAGAGATGCTTGACTGGGTAGTTGGCACCTACGTTGAAGCTCTCAATATCATCCACTACTGCCATGACCGCTACGCTTACGAAGCGGTGGAGATGGCTCTCCACGATTCGGAGATCATCCGTACCATGGGTTGCGGTATTGCCGGCCTGTCCATCGTGGCGGACTCGCTTTCCGCGATCAAGTACGCGAAGGTCTACCCGGTTCGCGATGAGACCGGCCTCGTTGTCGATTACAAGACGGAAGGCACCTTCCCGATCTACGGTAATGATGATGACCGCGCTGATGACATCGCGGCAACCGTGGTTCACACCATCATGTCGAAGATCAAGGCGATCCCGATGTACCGCGACGCCATCCCGACCCAGTCGGTGCTGACCATTACCTCCAACGTGGTGTACGGCAAGGCCACGGGTTCCTTCCCGTCCGGCCACAAGGCCGGCACCCCGTTCTCCCCGGGCGCGAACCCGGAGAACGGCATGGATACCCACGGTATGGTGGCGTCCATGATGTCCGTTGGTAAGCTGGATTACAAGGATGCCCTCGATGGTATTTCCTTGACGAATACCATTACGCCGGCTGGCCTCGGCCGCAATAAGGAAGAGCAGGTCAAGAACCTGGTCGGAATTATGGACGCCGGCTTCATGGCTGAAGAAGACTAAAACTCTAAGATTCAACCCCCAACAAAGAAAAGAAGGTAAAAAATGGCTAAGACCTACGAAGAGCGTCTCGAGTCGATGAAGGCTGCTCGCGAAGATAACGGTGGGGTGCAGGGTCTGTACCACGCCAATATCAACGTGCTGGATCGCTCCACCCTCGAGGACGCGATTGATCACCCCGAGAAGTACCCGAACCTGACCGTTCGCGTTTCCGGCTACGCCGTGAACTTCGTGAAGCTGACCCGCGAACAGCAGCTCGACGTTCTGTCGCGTACCTTCCATCACTCGGCATAACCATTGTCTGCTGAGTTGCGACTAGCACCGGTCGGCCTTCAAGATTTCGAAGCGCCGACCGGTCGGTTGCAGGGGGCCGGTCTGGGAGGCATCGATGTCCTCGACGACATCGAACGCAAAGAACGGCTTCGCAAGATGCGCGAGGGAACCCTCGGTTCCGTCCACTCGTGGGAACTTGTGACCGCGGTGGACGGGCCCGGGACCCGAATGACAGTCTTCATGGCAGGGTGCCCCCTGCGGTGCCTGTACTGTCATAACCCTGACACCTTCATTATGAAGGACGGTCAGCCGGTGGATTCCGATGAATTGCTGCGGCGCTGGAAGCGCTACCGTCGCATGTTCAAGGCGACGGGCGGCGGAATCACGATCTCGGGTGGCGAATGCTTAATGCAGCCCGCCTTCCTCAAGACCGTGCTTCGCGGCGCCAAAGAAATGGGAATCCATACGTGTATCGATACCTCCGGTTATCTCGGCCGTAACGTCGACGACGAAATGATGAATTACATCGACATGGTGTTGCTCGACGTGAAATCGGGATCCGAGGAAGTATATAAGCGCACGACCGGCCGCGAACTGCAACCGACCATTGATTTTGGTGATCGATTGGCTGCCGCGGGCAAGGAAATCTGGGTACGTTTCGTACTCGTGCCCGGGCTGACAGACGATCCGGAGAACGTGGAGAACGTTGCGAAGATCGTTGCACGGTGGAAGAACGCGGTGAGCCGCGTTGAGGTTCTGCCGTTCCACCAGATGGGGCGAGACAAGTGGCATTCACTTGGCTATGACTACCAACTGGAAGACGTCGTACCGCCGTCACCACAAGCCGTGGAAGAAGCGCGGGAGCACTTCCGGCGCTTGGGGCTGAACACCCCGGCTTTCTAAACGCTACGGATGACGCCAAGGGCCGCGTCCCGAAAGGGATGCGGCCCTTTTGTGTGCGTGCTTGCGTGGTGTGCTGATGGAACGGTGTTGCGTCGTCGTACCACAAACGTGAAGTACGACGACGCCGCTGCGGCCACCGCGGGCGGCCGCAGCTTCACCGGGCCGCGCGCCGGCGTGGCGGCGCTACATGGTATTGACCACGAGCCCGATATGGGTATAGAAGTTCATGGCACCGAAGAGCATGAAGATGACCCCGCTGATGACCAGGCACCAGTAGGCGGCGCTGACCACGCCGCCGCGCACCTGCCCGCGGGCGTCCGGGCGCACCGCGGCGAAGAAAAGAATCGCACCCACACCGGCCAGGCCAAAGACCGCGGAGAGAGCAATCGACTCCAGCCAGGGGTAGGCCGCGAAGGACCCGGAAATCGGTTCCTGGGGAGGGGCTGCGAAGAACTGATAGACCATCCCGGCGCACATAATCGCCAGCAGCGCCAAGCCCATTGCCAACGCGAAAATGGAGACCGGGCGGGCGATCCGCGCGAAAGTGTGGAAGGGCGAGCTGGATGCGAGGATGCGATCCCCGCGCTTCCACAGGATGAAACTCGCCGCCAGCAGGAGCACGCCGAAGCCGAGGCAGGTTTCCCCGAAGATAATATTGTCGAAGGGGAAGCCGCCGGCGGCCAGCGGCCAGGTGAGGGACATGTGCAGGCCGGTGAGCGTCTGGATCAGGCCGGTCACGAAGAATCCCAATCAATCATTCCCGGGGCGCTTTCCCCGGTGAAGAAATCTCCCACGTTCACCACTCCTTTCTCAATTTAGGACTAATGTCCCCATGATAGCCGGGTTCGCCCGGCACAGTGGGCCGCAACACAGTAGGCTAGACTCATGACTCACTACCGCGTGCATAACCCCAATACCGGCGAGGTGGAAGAACGCTTCCCCTCCCTGCCCGCCGCCGCGATCCCCGGCGTGATCAGCGCTTCCTGGGATGTCTTCACCAGCTGGCGGGATACCCCGATGGCCACCCGCGCCGCTGTCCTGCACCGCTTCGGGGAGCTCATCACGGAACGCTCGGCTGAGCTCGCCGATATTATCGGGCGGGAAATGGGCAAACCGCTGCGCGATGGCGCCGCCGAGCTCGCCACCGTCAGCCAGCACGCCCACTGGTTCGCCGATAACGCCCCGCGCTACCTGGAACCCACCACGCTGGATGCCGGCGATGGCATCCCCACCTACGTGCTCCACCAGCCGCTGGGCGTGCTGCTGGGCATCATGCCCTGGAACTTCCCCTATTCCCAGATCGCCCGCTTCGTGCTGCCCCAACTCATGGTCGGCAATACGATTCTCATGAAACAAGCGGAGATCTGCCCGCGTTCCTCGGCCGCGTTCGAGGCGCTGCTGCGCGAGGCCGGCCTGCCCGATGGGGTGTACCAGAATATCTACCTGGATATTGCGGATACGGAGAAAGTCCTGGCGGACCCGCGCGTCAAAGGAGTATCGCTGACCGGCTCGGAGCGGGCGGGATCCTCGGTTGCGCAGCTGGCCGGGAAGTACACGAAACGTTCCCTCCTGGAGCTGGGCGGCAATGATGCCATGGTGGTGCTAGGCGCCTCCGATATCACGGCGGTGGCCCGCGCGGCGGTGCGCACGCGCGTGTTCAACGCCGGGCAGGTCTGCACCTCGAATAAGCGCATTATCGTGCTGGATAGCGTTTTCGAGGAATTCCTCGCGGCGGCCCGCGCGGAGATCGCGAGCATCGTGGTGGGTCCCTATGATGACCCGGCCACGGATATGGGGCCGCTGTCCTCGATTGCCGCCAGGGACGAGGTGGTGCGGCGGGTGGCGAGCGCCGTCGCCGCTGGAGCGCACCGCCATTACGGAGGTCACAAAATTGACCGGCCGGGCGCTTTTATGACCCCGGCCTTGCTCACCGATATTCCCGCGGACCACGATATCGCTCGCAACGAATTATTCGGGCCGGTGGTGGCGCTCTACCGGGCGGCGGATGAGGAAGCAGCCCTCAAGCTGGCCAATAGCACCGCTTATGGTTTGCAGTCCTCGGTGTGGAGCCAGGATCTGGAGAAGGCGCAGCGTTTCGCGGCGCGGCTCGCGGCCGGTATGACCATTATCAATAAGCACCGTGAATCGGCGCCCACCTGGCCTTTTGGTGGGATTAATCGTTCCGGTTACGGTCGCGAGGAGGGTGCCTGGGGCTTGCGCGCCTTCACGAACGAGCATGCGGTGCGGGTCCATCCGGCGCGATAGGTACGACGCCGCAGCTTAGGTGGTACGACGGCGCAGCTTAGCTGGCGCGGGGCCGGCCGGGCAGGTAGGTGCCGCATGCCTTCGGCCGGTGCCCGGAGTGAGAGCAACGCGAAGCTCGGGGGCGTTTTTTGTGTCGGGGTGGTGTCGTACCCTAGAAGGGCTATGGAGGAATCGTACAAAGCAACAATCGCGCGGCTGCGGGAACGCGTGGCGGCCGCCCAGCAAGCCGGGGCTACCGTGGGGCGGCGCCCGGGTGTGCCCGCGCCGGCTCAGGCCGCTGAAAGTGTGCCTACAGGTCAGGGCGGGGCGGCGGCTGCGAGCATGCCGGAGGTTTCGGGCGCGGCGGAGGTCTCGGGCGCGGCGGCGCGTATTCTCACCGGCCTCAATAGCGCCCAGCGGGAAGCCGTGATTCACAGCGGTGGCCCGCTGCTCGTGGTCGCCGGGGCCGGCTCGGGTAAAACCCGGGTGCTCACCTCGCGCATCGCCTACCTCATCGCCACCGGGCAGGCTCACCCGGCCAATATCCTCGCCATCACTTTCACCAATAAGGCGGCGCGGGAAATGCGCGAACGCCTGGAAGGGATGCTCGGCGGCCTGGCCCGCGGCATGTGGATCTCCACCTTCCATTCTGCCTGCGTGCGGATTCTGCGGGCCGAACACCGCGCGCTCGGGATGCGTTCCACCTTCACCATTTACGATGCCGCGGATTCCCAGCGCCTCATGACCATGGTGTGCCGGGAAGAAAACATCGATATTCGGGCCTACCCGCCCAAAATGCTCAGCCGCCAGGTCTCCAATCTCAAGGATGAACTGGTCACCCCAGCCGCGCAGGCCGCGGCCGCAACCGATAGGGACGGCCAGGTGCTGGCCCAGGCCTATGCCGCCTACCAGGATCGCCTCGAGCGCGCCAATGCGCTGGATTTCGATGATCTTATTATGCGCACGGTGGAGGTGCTCACCTCCCACCCGGATATAGCTGAGCGCTACCGCACCCGCTTCCGCCACATTCTGGTGGACGAATATCAGGACACCAACCACGCCCAGTACGTCCTGGTACGCACCCTGGCCGGGCAGGGCCCGGAAGGCTCCGCGCTCACCGTGGTGGGCGATGCCGATCAGTCCATTTACGCCTTCCGCGGGGCCACCATCCGCAATATTGAGGATTTTGAGAAGGACTTCGCGGATGCCACCAGCGTGGTCCTCGAGCAAAACTATCGCTCCACCCAGAATATTCTCTCTGCCGCCAATGCCGTCATTTCCCATAATGAAGGGCGCCGGCCGAAAAAGCTGTGGACGGATTCGGGGAGCGGGGAAAAGATCACCGGCTACGTGGCTGATTCGGAAAGCGACGAAGCCCATTTCGTCGTCACGGAAATTGACCGGCTCCGGGATAGTAGCGGGGTGCGTTACGGCGATGTGGCGGTGTTTTACCGCACCAATTCCCAGGCGCGGGCCCTGGAAGAAATGTTCGTGCGCTCCGGGATTCCCTACCGGGTCATCGGCGGCACCCGCTTCTATGAGCGCAAAGAAATCAAGGATGCCCTCGCGTACCTGCACGCGGTGGCCAATCCGGATGATACCGTCTCGCTGCGCCGCATCATTAATGAACCAAAACGCGGGGTGGGGGATACCGCGCAGGGCCACCTGGCCACCCACGCCCAACGCTGGAATATTTCCTTCGGTGCCGCGGTGGCCGATGTGGCTACCCCCTGCCCGGAGCGCGGCGAAGTTGCGGGGTTGACGGCTCGGGCCCGCAGCGCCGTCGCCGATCTGGCTCGCATCCTCGAAACGGCGCGTCAGGATGCCGCCGCGGGCGGCAAACCCGCGGATATCCTCGATTACCTCATGGATGAATCCGGGTACCTGGCCGTGCTGCAAGAATCCAAAGACCCGCAGGATCTCAGCCGGGTGGAAAACCTGGCCGAATTACACGCGGTGGCGGTAGAGTTCTCCGCCCAGAATCCGGATGCCGGGCTGGGGGAGTGGCTCGATCAGATTTCGCTCGTCTCGGATACGGATCGGCTTCCCGAGGGGAGCGAATCCGAAGGGGAAACCACTCTCATGACGGTTCACACTGCCAAAGGTCTGGAATTCCCGGTTGTTTTCGTGACCGGCCTGGAAGACGGCACTTTCCCGCATATGCGTTCCCTGGATGATCGGCGCGAACTCGCCGAAGAACGCCGCCTCGCTTACGTGGCTTTCACCCGCGCGCGCGAACGCCTCTATATTTCGCGCGCGGCAGCGCGCTCCTCCTGGGGCGCCCCTCAGGAATTCCCGCCCTCGCGTTTCATTGAAGAAATCCCGCCCGAACTTATTGACTGGCGCCGGGAACAGTCCTCTCAGGATCTCGTGCGCGGGGCCGGCATCGGATCCGGTATCGGTTCTGGATACGGGTGGGGGAGTCGGCAGCGGCACTCCGCATCGTTCTTTGACGACGACGCTGGACCAGTTATCGGTTCGGGCAAATTTAAACCCGGGAAACTCGGGGTACCCGCCGCCGCGAACTCGGCTTCTCAAGCAGATTCCTCGGAAAGCAACGTGGCTAACGCGGCTGGCCCACAGACGGGCGCCGCAGGTGCTTCGGAAAAGTCCGCGGGCGCCGCAGGTAGCTCCGCCGGCGCGGCAGATACCGTGCCGGATACCAAAGGCTTCGCGGTAGGTGACACGGTAGAGCACCGCTCCTTCGGGCGGGGGACCATCCTCGGCTTTGAAGGCCGGGGAAAGTCCACCACCGCGAAGGTAGCTTTCGGCTCGGTCACGAAACGTTTGATGCTGCGCTTCGCTCCCTTGACGAAAGTGGAGAAGCAACCCCGGTAGCCCCAAGGGGCACAGCGGTATTAGCCGGTACGCTCAGGGTGCGGCGGTGGCTGCGCGCCGCTGCTCGCCCGCCTAGCTTGCGCCAGGCCAGCGCGCTCAAGAACACCACCCCGTCGGTGAAAGCCATCATCGCCGAGGTAGCCAAATCCAGGTAGAGGGCCAGCACGAAACCAAGGAGCGCTTCAGCCACCGCAATAATCATGGTGAGAACCAGAAGGTGGCGCAGCGAGCGGGCGAAAAGAATCGCCGTGGCGGCCGGAACCACCATAAGAGCGATCACGAGGATCGCCCCCGCGGCGTTGAAAGCTGCCACCACGGTCAGCGAGACCAGCATCATGAGCCCCAGCTCCACCGCCCGCACCGGGAACCCGATGGTCGCCGCGAAATCACTGTCGAAGGTATCGGTTTTGAGCACCCGGAAAAACACCGCGATGAAAATAGCGTTGAGCGCGCACACCGCGAGCAGCTGCCACATGGTGCGCGGGCCGATATCATAACCGCCGATAATGATATGTTCTGGGCTGAGGGCCATGAGATTGAGATCCCCGGTCAGCACAGTGTCCTGGCAAATATGGACGTGGGAAAGTGTGGTCGAGAGCAACAAAATACCCAGGGCGAAAAGTACCGGGAAAATCACGCCCTGGCTGGCATCCCCGGTCAGCAACCGGGTGCGGTCCAATTGCTGGGCACCCAGCACCACCACCAAACCCATGAGCGCCGCGCACACCACCATCACCGGGGAATGCGTGGAACCGGAAAGAATTGTGCCGATAACAATTCCCGGGAGCACCGCGTGGGACATCGCATCCACCAGCATGGACCGGCCACGTAACACCAGGAAAACCCCGGGAAGTGCGCAGGTTACCGCGGTCACCACCGCAAGCAACATCACTGCCACGATGAAACTCATCGCTCACTCCTTTCCGAACCAGCGGGCGCTGCCACACCAGCGGGCGCTGCCACACCGGCCGGCGCCGCAGGCGCCGGCGTCGTCGCCGATTTTTGCACCGCTGCGGTGGCTGTTACCGTTCCCGTAACCGGATCCGCGGTAGCAGCGCGTGCCCGCGCCACTAGATCTTCACGCAAACGCCGCTGACGCAATGCCACCACCACGATGGAGCGGCGCGGCGCGGCCAGCAAAGACAAGGCGAAAATAACGAAAAGGTGGATGACCACAACGGGGCCGGTGGGAACCTTCCCCAGGCACACGGATAGGTACGCACCCGCCGCGCCCGCAACCCCACCGAAAATACCGGCCAGCACCATCATCGAGGACATGCGGTGCGTCCACTGGCGCGCGGCCGCGGCCGGCATAATTGCGAAAGCCACCATGAGAATAAGCCCCACGCCCTTAATCCCAATAACGATGGCGATGGTGACGAGCACCAGCATGAGCGGAGTGAGCACCCGCGGGCTGAAACCCTGCAATTGTGCCGTGACCGGGTCGAAAGTTACCAATTTGATTTCTTTGAAGAAAGCGAGGATAACGGCAACGGTGAGCAGCCCAAACACGGTGATGGTCACCAGGTCCCCGGCGCGTACATTCGCCGCATTCCCAAACATGTAGCTGTCGATCCCGCCGCGATTGGGCAGGTGAGAATGGGTAAGTAGGCGCAGGCACACCATCCCGCCCCCGTAAAACAGCGAGAGGCAGATCGCCATGGCGGCATCCGGCTTCACTTTTGAATGCGCCACGATGATATTGGTGAGAACGACGGCGCACATCGCCGCCGCGCTCGCCCCGAGAACTAGGACCACCATCGAGCGCCCATCAGTGCCCAGCAGCGTCGCCACGGTGAACGCGGCAACAACACCGAGAATGGAGCTGTGCCCGATAACATCGGAAACCAGTGACTGGCGGCGCAAATAAAGCAGGCAGCCCGCCACCCCGGAAAACACCCCGATGAGGGTGGTGCCGATCAGCATGGTGCGGAAAATGTAGGTTCCCCACAATTCCAGCGGGGAAATAAAATCAATCATTGCCCCGTGCCCTCACTTGCGTTCGAGCGCCACTGAAAGGCCGTACGCCCGCGCAATATTATCCGCGGTGAAGGCCTTTTCCACGCTCCCGCTCGCCACCAGTTTGCCGCTCGAAAGCAGCACCACGCTATCGCAGAAATCAGGAACCGTTTGCAAATCGTGATGCACGATCATGACGGTCTTCCCCTCAGCTACGAGTTCGCGCAACAGCGTCATAATCGCCTGCTGGGAAGTGATATCAATGCCCGCGAAGGGTTCATCCATGAGGTAGAGCTCAGCGTTCTGGGCCAGGGCACGTGCCACGAAGGTTCGCTGCTGTTGGCCACCGGAGAGCTCGTTAATATGGCGGTGAGCAAGATCGGAAATCCCCAGGCGCTCCATTGCCGCGGCAGCCGCTTCGCGTTGGCGCGCGCCCGGCCGGCGCAGCCAGCCGAGTTGGGCGTAGGTGCCCATAAGCACGACGTCGCCCACCGTGGTCGGGAAATCCCAATCCACGGTGGCGGTTTGCGGCACGTACGCAAGACGTGAACGTACCCGGGGGAGAGGTTCGCCGAAGAAGGTGACCTCCCCGGCGAGAGCGGGAACGAGACGCAGGGAAGCCTTCATGACGGTAGATTTCCCCGCGCCGTTCGGACCGAGAAGCGCCACCACCTGGCCTGGACTGACGCGGAGCGAAACATCGCTCACCGCGATCATATCCTGGTAGGCGACGCTCAGGTGGTCAATCTGACAGGCCAGCGTGGTAGCGGATCCCATCAACATCACCTATTTCTGCGAGAGCGCGCTGACGATGGAGTCAACGTTGTACTTGAAAGCACCCAGGTAGGTATTCGTGGGGGCTTCGGAGCTGAGGGTATCAGCGAAAAGCTCGTTATCCGAGACTTTAACGTGCCAGCCCTTTTCACGCACGGCGTCCTGGAGGTGCTTAATGACTTCCGGGTTCTTGAGGTTGTCCTGGAAGATCACCGGGACCTTGCGTTCGGCAATGAGGGTGGCGAGCTCGTTGAGCTCCACCGCGGACATTTCCGATTCGGAAGAAACAAAATCGGTGGCGTGAATTTCAATACCGAAAGAAGCCCCCAGGTAGTTAAAGGCGTCATGCCCGGTGATAAGTACGCGATTTTCTTTCGGGATCTTATCGAACTTTGCCTTGGCTTCTTCAGCGGCCGCAGCGATCTTCTTGTTGTACTTTTCCGCATTGGCCTTGTAGAGATCCGCGTTGGCAGCGTCGATCTCACCGAGCTTGGCGGCGGTGGCCGTCACCACGTACTGCCAGTTCTCCGGGGAGTTCCACACGTGCGGATCGTGGCCTTCGATCTTGCCGTCTTCTTCCCAGGGGAGGAGCTTAGCTTCCGGGATAGCTTCGGCGGCCGCGATCTGGCGGTCACCGAGCTTCTCAAGCTGGCCCATCATCTTGTGTTCCATATCGTGGGAGGTCCACACTACAAGATCGGCCTTTTCAATGGCCTGGGTATCCTGGGTGGTCAGTTCCTGGGTGTGAGGATCACCGCCGGGCTTGACCAGGGTGGTTACGTTAGCCTCGGGGGCGACGTTGCGAATAACGTCCTCGAGGTAACCGGTTGTTGCCACCACCGACAGGCCCGCGGCCTTTGAGGAGTCGGAGGAAGCCGAATCGGATGCGCCCTTATTTTCGGTAGCGCAGCCGGTTAGAGATGCGAGTGCCAAAGCCCCGGCCGCGGCAATCGCGGCCAACTTAACAGAATGTTTCATGGTGTCCTTCTTCAATCACGAAAGCATGTAAGGTATGGGTTTCTTTACTCGGGACTCGAATATGTTAACTGATGCACGCATAAAGCACTAGGGTGAATCTGCGAAACATCGCGAAAAATCCCGGGAATCGCTGGGTGAAAAGTCAATAATGATAATTGCGTGCCTGGTAGCTGCGGTCCGGCTCGCGTAGGTGCGGCACCGTGGCTCGCTTGTAGTGGAACGCCGCCGTCGCTAGCTCATCTTCGCCCTTGCTTGTCCGCATGATGGACCGGGGTGGGGGCTATGTTCGGGGTGGGCTAAGCTCACAGCTATGCAGCAGGATCTCAAGGTACGGGTCCGGGCCGGTGCGGCCTGGCGATGGTGGCGCGCCTAAGAAGCGCGTCCTGCGGCGCAACCACGCCGCCCCAACCACTTGAGAGGAGAATCCCGTGCACCGGGACCTACCGCATCTACCTGAGCACCATGTCCCCGATGTGATATCCACGTATCGCTTGGCTACCACCACATTTTCTACCTCCACCCACGCGCAGCTGCGCTGCCGCTGGTGGAAAGCCGCCAGGGGGCGATGGCACAGCCCGCTTAACTTGGTACAGCCCGATTAGCATCGCAGTCCAGAAAAATGCAGTCCAAAAGTCTTTCCACACGTACGGAGTTGTCATGATTAAAGAAGCCATTATTAAAGTTGTCTCCAAGCAGGATCTCACCTACGACGAGGCCTATACCGTTATGAATGAGATCATGGGCGGGGAAAGCACCCCCACCCAAACGGCAGCTTTCCTGGCCGCGCTATCCACCAAGAATGCGCGCGCAGAGACCACCGATGAGATTTCCGGCTGCGCCACCGCCATGCGTGAGCACGCTGATTACTTCGAGGTACCCTTCCCCACCCTGGAAATCGTGGGCACCGGCGGGGATAACGCCCATTCCTTCAACATCTCCACGACCTCGATGTTCGTGCTGGCCGCCGGGGGAGTTAAGGTCTCCAAGCACGGCAACCGTGCCGCTTCCTCGCTTTCCGGTACCGCTGACTGCCTGGAAGCCCTCGGGGTGAATATCAACCAGGATCCGGATACCTGCCGGCGCCTCCTCAATGAGGTGGGTATGTGCTTCATGTTCGCCCAGCTCTACCACAAGTCCATGAAGAACGTGGGGGGAATCCGCAAAGAACTCGGTTTCCGTACCGTCTTCAATATCCTTGGACCGCTCACCAACCCGATCCACCCCGAATACCAGGTCCTCGGCGTGTACGACGAATACCTCGTCGAACCCCTCGCCCGCGTCCTCAATGACCTGGGTGTCCATCACGGTCTCGTGGTCTACGGCCAGGACAAGCTCGATGAGATTTCCCTCTCCGCACCCACCACGGTCTGCGAAGTACGGAACGGGGAATACCGCACCTTCGAGATGTCCCCGGATGTGTTTGGTTTTAACCGTGCTACCCCGGCTGATATGCTCGGTGGCACCCCGGAAGAAAACGCCCAGATCACCCGCGATATCCTCTCCGGCAACATCACCGGCCCCAAGCGCAATGTAGTTCAGCTTAATGCTGGCGCCGGTCTCTATATCGCCGGCAAGGCCCGCTCCATCGCCGCGGGCGTGGATATGGCCGGCGACCTTATTGACGACGGTAGTGCCTACCGCAAGATCGACGAATTCGTGGAGGCTTCACGTGCCTAATATTTTGGAGCAGATCGCCGCCGCTACCCGGAAGCGAGTGGCCCGCGATAAAGAACAGATACCCGCGGCTCGCATGCGTGAACTCGCCGAAGGGCTCGCCGCGGCACCCGCACCCGCTGCCGCCGCGCCCGCACTCGGGAGCGATCCGGCCAGTTTCCCCTTCGAGGCCGCCCTGCGCGGCCCCGGACTCAGTTTCATTTGCGAGGTGAAAAAAGCCTCGCCTTCGAAGGGAATTATTGCCGAAGATTTCCCCTACCTCGATATCGCCCGTTCTTACGAAGCAGCCGGGGCAGAGGCGATGTCCGTGCTGACCGAACCGCAATGGTTCCTCGGCTCGGACCGCTATCTGGAGGAGATTGCGCGCACCGTGACCACGCCCTGCCTGCGCAAAGATTTCGTGGTGGAATCTTACCAGATCTACCAAGCGAAAGTGCTGGGAGCCAGCGCGGTGCTGCTCATCTGCTCGCTCCTGGATACCGCGACTCTGCGCGAGTACCTCGAGCTGGCGCATTCCCTCGGGCTTTCAGCCCTGGTGGAAACCCACGACGCCGCGGAAATTGATTCCGCCCAGGCTGCCGGCGCCCGCATTATCGGTATTAATAACCGCAATCTCAAAGATTTTTCGGTGGATCTGGCCACGGTGGGTCAGTTGCGTACCCGTATCGATAGCACAGCGCTCGTCGTCGCTGAATCGGGGGTGCGCGGGGCCGCGGATGTGGAGGCGCTCGCGGCCGGCGGTGCCGACGCGGTGCTCGTGGGGGAGGCTCTCATGCGCAGCGCGGATAAAGTAGGTGTATTGGCCCAGTGGCGCCAGGCCGCGGCGCGCGTCGTCGCCCCCGCACAGGAGAAAGAGTAATCATGACCGCAGAACACACGATGGGAAGTTCCGCGCCGGAAACCGGCACCCCTGAGCGCCCGGGTCGTTTCGGGATCCACGGCGGGCAGTTCATCCCCGAAACTCTTATGCCGGCTATCGAAGAACTGGACGCCGCTTACCGGCACTACCGTGATGACCCGGAATTTAATGCCGAACTCACCGAGCTCTTCAATAATTACGCGGGGCGGCCCTCCCTCCTCTACTACGCGGAGCGGATGACGCGCGACCTCGGGGGAGCGAAGATCTACCTCAAACGTGAGGATCTCAACCACACCGGCGCCCACAAAATCAATAATGTGCTCGGACAGGCGCTGCTCGCGAAGAAAATGGGCAAAACCCGCCTCATCGCGGAAACCGGGGCCGGTCAGCACGGGGTCGCCACCGCCACGGCCGCGGCGCTCTTCAACATGGAGTGCGTGGTGTTCATGGGTGAGGAAGATACCCGCCGTCAGGCCCTTAACGTTTATCGGATGCGGCTGCTGGGTGCGGACGTGGTGGCCGTCAAATCGGGGACCGGCACTCTCAAGGATGCCGCTAGCGAGGCTTTCCGCGAATGGACGGGCCGAGTGAGTGACACCCACTACTGCCTCGGCTCAGTTATGGGTCCGCATCCTTTCCCCACGATCGTGCGTGACTTCCAGGCGGTGATTTCCCGCGAGGCACGCGCCCAGATTCTCCAGGCCGAGGGGCGCCTGCCCGATGCGGTCATCGCCTGCGTGGGCGGGGGCTCGAACGCGGCCGGTTCTTTCTATAACTTCGTGAATGATGCGGGCGTGCGTCTCATCGGCGCGGAGGCGGCCGGGCGGGGCGTGGATACCCCGGATACCGCCGCCACCATCGCCACCGGCACCGAAGGTATTTTCCACGGCATGAAATCGTATTTCTGCCAGGATGAATTCGGGCAGATCGCCCCGGTGTATTCCATCTCTGCTGGCTTGGATTACCCGGGGATCGGCCCCGAGCACGCCTACTGGCACGATATCGGGCGCGCGGAATACGTTCCGGTCACCGATGCGGAGGCAGTGCGCGCTTTCGAGTATCTTTCGCGTACCGAGGGGATTATTCCCGCGATTGAATCGGCGCACGCTCTTGCGCACGCCATGAAAATCGCCCCGGAGATGCCGGGCAAAATTATCATTGTCACGCTCTCGGGCCGCGGGGATAAGGACGTCGCGGCCATCGCGCGCTACCGGGGAGAAGATATCCATGACTAAACAGGTACCCATCGCCCGGGCTTTTTCCCGTGGCAAAGCTTTTATTCCGTTCTTTACCTGCGGGGATCCGGATTTAGGTACGACGGCGCAGATCATTCGAGCAGCCGGCCGGGCCGGTGCGGATCTCATTGAATTCGGCGTGCCTTTCTCCGACCCGACCGCCGAGGGCCCCGTCATCCAGGCATCCTCGGAGCGTGCGCTGCGCGGGGGAGCTACAACGGACAAAATTTTTGAGATGATCGGCCAGGTGCGCCCGGATCTGGAGTGCCCTTTCGTCATTATGACCTACGCCAATGTGGTCTTCTCCTACGGCCCGGAGCGTTTCGCGCGTCGCTGCGCGGAGGTGGGGGTTTCCGGCGTGATTCTCCCCGATGTGCCTTTTGAAGAAAAGGACGAATTCGAAGCACCACTCGCGCCCCACAACGTGGATCTTATTTCGCTAATCGCGCCCACTTCCGAGGATCGGATTGCAGCGATTGCGCGAGCGGCGCGCGGGTTCCTCTATGTGGTTTCCTCCATGGGGGTGACGGGCATGCGCTCGAATATCACCACCGATGTGGGTGCCATCGTGGAGAAGATTCGTTCGGTCACCGATACCCCGTGCGCAATCGGGTTTGGGATTTCTTCCCCGGAGCAAGCCGCGCGTATGGGCGCCCTCTCCGACGGCGTGATTGTGGGCTCGGCCTTGGTTTCCCGTATTCACGAACTGGCCACCGCCGGAAACAGCGCGGAGGAGATTGCTGCGGATATTGCCAGCCGGGTGAGTGAACTCAAGGGAGCGCTGGGCTAGGCAGCGTGGAGTGAGAACGCCGGTGCGCGTGGCGGAGCGAAGGTCCGGGTGCGCGCAGCGGCCGCGAGAGGACAGTGCGGTGAGCAACACGCCGGGCTCTCTTCCGCGGCCCGGCCCGCTCCGCGCGTCACCATGGAAGGGATGTTAACGTATTCGCGCCGCGTGGCGCTCGCTCTGGCTGTTATCCAGCCCGTGGTTCTCACCTGGATCACGGTGGTGCTCATCTGCCTGCTCGGCTACACCCTCACCGCGGCCTCCCCGCTGCTCGGAGATGTGACCTGGCAGGGCGCTGCGCGCCTGGGCGGCTCCCTGTGGCTGCTCGCGCTCGGCTCACCGCTGGTAACCGCGGGTGGGCATATCGGCCTCATGCCGCTGCTCCTCACTGCGCTCATCGCTTGGCTCACGGTGCGTTTCTTGCGTGCCATCGTGGTGGAAGACTGGTGGGACGTTGCTATCGCAACGTTGAGCGGGGCGGGAAGCGCCGCGGTGATCTGCCTCTTCTCCCTCCCGCAATCCTCCCTGCTTCACGCCCTCGTGGGAGGCGCGGTACTCGGTTTCCTCGCTAGCCAATGCGCCTGGCTGGAGCGGCCGGCCTGGCCCGGCGTAGCTATCCTCGAACGCGGCTGGCGCCTCATTGCGCCGCTGGCCGCTACCCTGGGCGCGGTAAGCCTCCTCCTGGTTCTTATCGCGCTGGCGCTTGGTTTCGGGCAGGTCCGGGCCTTGCACGCCGCCTACCTGACCGATCTCACCGGCACCATTCTCTTCACTCTCACCCAGCTGCTTTTCGCCCCCGCACTGGCGGTATGGGCACTGGCCTACGTGACCGGTGCTGGTTTCACGGTGGGCAGCGGAGCCGTCTTTTCGGCCCTGGGAGGTAGTTTTGCTCCCATCCCCGGCCTTCCCGTTTTCGGCCTGCTGCCCGATCCGGCGCTGCGCCCCGCCTGGCTTCTCATCATTCCCATCCTCATCGGTCTGACATGGGGTGTTATCCGCTCGCTGCGCCCGCGCGAGTGGGTGAGCGCCGCGGTGGGCGCCTTGGAACTTCTGGTCATTGTGGCCCTGGCCGGGCAATTCGCCACCGGCGGGATCGGCCCGGGCCGCATGCTGGAGGTGGGCACAGATGCCCCGCTCCTCACCGGCTGCGTGGCGCTCACGGTGCTGCTACCCTTCGCCCTCGGCTACGGGGCGCGTGACTTCTGGACGTGGGTGCGCGCCTGCTGGGAGCGTTACCGGGTGCGGCGCGCCCTGCGTGGCACCACTGCGACGGGGCACGACGACGCCGCCCACTTCACAGAGCCTACTTCCGCGGTCACGGTAACGCCCTCCGGTGCCGAAGCACGGGGAGGGGAGAGCGCGCCCACGGCAGCCACGGCGCCGGCCACACCGGCCGTGCCGGCCGCACCGGCCGTCACCACCGCACCCACTGCTCCTACCGCCACGACCGCTTCGGAAGCCGCAACTTCCCAGCCCGCTGCCGCTGACTGGGAAGAGAGTGGGAAAAGTGAGGAAAAATAACAGGAGAGCTGGGTATAGAGTGAAATAATGGCGCGCGGTTCCGCCTGAGCGGCCTAAAATTTTACCTATGCTTCAACCCAATACGCACGGGGCGCTCCTAGCTGCCGGCCTGTGCTCGCTGGCCTTCCTGGCGCTGGGGGTGCGCACTATCCCGCGCACCCGTCGCCTGGCTACCGCGATTCCGGTGTTCGCCATGGTGATATCGGCGGTATGCGGCGTCGTCGCTATTGGGGTGGGGATGAACCTCAACTTGCAGTACGCGAGCACGTGGAGCGATGTCAAAACCATTTTCACGAAAAGTGGGGGCAAGGCATCCGTGACCGCAGTAACGAGCGAGCTGCCCACATACGCTGGGCAATCCGGTGAGATCCCCATGCCCGAAGGGAAGGAATGGAAAACCGATTTCACCCCCGCCGGAGGTGGGGTGGTGAGCACGGTCTTCCGCGGCCCTGAGTCCGGCCTCGAACTGCCCGTATGGGTCTACCTACCCCCGGATTATTCCCCGGACCGTACCTACCGGGTGATCGTTATGATCCAGGGATTCCCCTCCCAGACGGAGAAAATCCCGGGCGTGCTGGATTTGGAACATACAATGCCGGCGAGCGCGCCGGATACTATCGTCGTCGTTCCCTCCCTCAATGTTGATAACCAACAACCCGATTGCGTGGATCTATCCGGGCGGCCCGCGGTGGGAACCTGGGTGAACCGCGACGTCGTGCAGATGGTACGCAAGAATTTCTCGGTTTCTGCCGATCGGCGCGATTGGGCCATTGCCGGGGCCTCCTACGGGGGTTGGTGCGCGCCGGTGCTCGGGCTTTACAATCCGCAAACGTTCGCCTCGGTGATTTCCTTTTCCGGGTACAACGTGCCGGTTATTGGCCTGACCCAAGCCCCCGGCCTGCGCGAACAATTCACCGTCAGCAATCTCATGAAAAAGGCGAGTTGGCCGCAATCCATGTACTTCACCGGGACCCGTACCGATAACGACCCGGTGGAACTGGCTCGCGGCGTGGAGGAAGTCGATAACCCGCGCCTGAAAACCACCGTGCACCTCGACCCGAACGGCGGGCATTCCTGGGATACGTGGAAAAAACAGCTCCCCGGGGCGCTGGACTGGTGGAATGGTGATCAGGCGGGCGGAACGAAAAGCGTGGTGGCCACCCGCGGTTGGATGACCCAAAAAACAACCGTTGCCGGCGCCTATGTGATTTTCGCACTTCTGGCAGCCGGAAGCGTTGTGCGCGGGCGCAGCTTGGTGCGCCGCCCCCTCTACGTGCCCCGGCACGCGGTGCAGACCCGCCGGCACGCCCTGCCGCGCGGCAAGGGGCGCTACCGGATACGGCGCTGGACCTGGGTGAGCCTCACGGTCGCCTGGGGGATCGTGGCCCTGCTCCTCACCGTCAATCTGAAAACACATACGGTTGAGGACATCCGCTTTATTGGTGCCTTCTTCCATCTCTTCACCATGTAGCGTCGGGCGGCGTTCCGCGCTGGGCGGGCCTTATGCGCAGGCCGCGGATAACCGCACGAGCTCGGGATATACTGGCCGATGTGAATGCGCATTTTTCCCACCCGGTGGTCTACTGGGCCTGCGCGGCCTGGATCGGCATCGTTATCGCCCTGGCTTTCCTTGCTGATCCGCACGTGGCCATCCTCGCGCTCGCGGGTAGCTTCGTGGTTCTCGCGGTGGCGCGCCTGACCCTGCCCACCGGCTACGTCCCCTCGGTGCGCTCGCGCATCACGGACGCCGCCACCCTCCTTCTCCTCGCCGCAGCACTCTTTTTCCTGGCGCGTTTCGCCCTCACGCCTCCCGTTATTTAAGAACGACGCCGCAGCGCCCCGGTGCACAGGGCTAATAGCCAAAAGTGGATCTCATGACTGCGTGTCCTTGGCTTTGATCCGGTCCGGAACTGCATGAACCGTGCCCGAAAACAAAGTGTGCGCGAGAGTACCGTTTCAGGGCGATTTTGTGTCTCTTATGCACATCCTGCGGGAGGCGATGGCCCGGACTCACACTGTGCCTAGCCGGACCGCCTCGCCTGACCCGCAGATCTGGACGACTGCGCTGGATCGCCGTGCTGAAACGCCGATCAAGGCCTCGCGCCGCGCCGGCGACTTACCCCATCTCCGCCGCCGCGCCGGCGAGGAGGGTATGTTTTTCCTGGATGTACTGCGCATGTACGACAAGAGAAGTACAGTTCTGAAAACAGATGCCCTCTCCCCAGCTGCTGGGTGTGACTAGTGAAGTATGTGAGATTCATGAGGCTCTCGCGGGAAGGGCGCCACCTCTCCCGCGTGTTCGCTTGCCGCTTGTTTCTGAGACGCGGTGGGGCTAGTGTGCGCGGGCTCGTCCATACTGGTGGAGTGAGTCCCTTAGCTATGAACATCATCTGGGTTATTGTTTTCACGCTGATCGGCGCGTTTTTTGCCGCTTCGGAAATCGCGCTGGTCTCCCTGCGGCAAACACAAATCGATGAAATGGCGGAAAATTCCCCCTCCGGGAAAACTATCCAGCGCCTGACCGCGGATTCCAACCGGTTCCTTTCCGCCGTTCAAGTGGGCGTAACCCTGGCCGGGTTCTTCTCCGCCTCCTTCGGTGCGGCCTCCATCGCCCCGGAGATCGCCCCTACGTTCCGCGCCTGGGGGATGTCGGAAAACGGGGCCACCACTCTGGCTTTTGTACTCACCACGCTCGTGATTTCCTATATTTCCATTGTGTTCGGGGAGTTGGTGCCCAAGCGCATCGCCCTGCAATCGGCGGAAACGATCTCCACGGTGGCTGCCCGGCCTCTCGCTTTTATTACCGCGGTGCTGCGCCCGGTCATCTGGTTCCTGGGCGCGAGCGTCAACGGGGTGCTGCGGCTGCTGCGCCGCGACCCGAAAGAGCAGCGCGAAGAAATGGGCGTGGCGGAATTGCGTGCCTTTGTAGCCAGCCAAGAAACAATCGGGACCGAGGAACGCGATATGGTCGTCTCGATGCTATCCGTTTCGGACCGCACCGTTCAGGAGGTCATGACGCCGCGTACCGAAGTGGAATTCCTCGACGCGGAACTTTCCCTCGATGACGCGCGCCCCCTCGTTACGGCCCTGGAGCACTCGCGTTATCCGGTGCGCCGGGGTGGGAACGACGACGACGTAATCGGCTTCCTTCACATCCGCGATATGCTCGCTCCCGCTCCCACGGCTCAAAGGGTGAGCGATTTGGTGCGCCCGGTGACCTTCTTCCCGACGGGTAAAGATGTGCTGGAAGCACTCTCGGATCTGCGGAAAGCCCATGCTCACCTTGCCATCGTGGTGGATGAATACGGCGGTACGGACGGCATCGTCACCATTGAGGACGTGATGGAAGAATTCGTGGGCGAAATCCGCGACGAATACGACCGCGAGGTTCCCAAGGTGCAGGTGCACGGGGGAGTGCGGGATATGGACGGGCTATCCACCCGCCCCGAAGTGCTCAAAATGCTCGGGGTGGAGCTACCCGAAGGGCCTTTCGATACCCTGGCCGGTTACATCATCGCCCAGCTGGGGCGCATGCCCAAGGTGGGCGATTCCACCCGCCTGGGCGCGGTGGAGCTCACTGTGCAATCTCTGGACGGGCGGCGCATTGACCGGGTGCGGGTAGACCAGGTGACCGAATCGGAGGATATCGCTATGGCCCGGATGGAAGGCCACAGCGAAGCCGGGCGGTAGCCTGCCGCCGTGCCGCCAGCACTAGCGGATCCCGCGCGAGCGGAATCGTACGGGAAGCGGGAATCGCACGGTGGCTGACGGTGGCTCGCCCCCCGGCGCTCGCGGTAGCGGTGCTGTTGAATCCTGGATATACCTTCACGGAGCTACTTGCAGTCTTGCAACCTAAGTGTAGAAAAGTAAAAAATACCATTTTTACGGAGTTATGCGCGTTTCTAATTTTCGCGACAGTAAAAATAATAGATAGAAATAGTTACTGTCGGAATGTATAGAAAACTAATTATTATGTATAAATCGACGGCGTATTCGGCGGGTAATCGAGCTATAGTGGGCTCGTTTCAGCTCGGTTGAATTTTGGTTACAAAAGACGTTTCACTCGAGACTTTAGTCACAAGTAGCTATCTATTACCGCGTAAATAAGCTGAAAAGTCTGACTACTACATGGTTGGTGCTGGAATTATCCTGAATGTGACACGTGGTGAAAGCTGTAGAAATTAGCTAAGGTAAATCAAGAAAGCGACTATGCGGTCGTATTCATTCCTATTCCTTATTGAACGTGAAAATGGTTTCGCGACGGGTGTGGGAGATCTGCCTGTAACGGTATCAATTGGTGAGGGGTTAGTAGTGAAGCTGATCAAACGAGCGGCTGCTGTTATTGCCGCGCTTGCTGTTTTAGCGGGGGGGGGGTAGCCGCTCCTAGCCTCGCGTCACCCGATACTCCAGATGGGGGAGAAATACGCGCAACAGAGCGCAGCAGGTACCCCGTCGGCCCCAACCTCACCGCCACATGGGATTCCACCACAAAAACACTCACCGTCGCCGGCCATGGTGAACTCGACCGTAAACAGTGGATGGATCTGAAAGAACGGCACTGTAACACGAGTGGCGAAACGGAGCCCAAAAGAATAGTTTTCACGCCGGATCGTAATAAGGAAATTAGTTTTCCGGCAAACTCTAGCTCGTTTTTCTCTAAATGTGTCTCTGCGGAGATAGATTTTCCGACTTCCGGTATAAATACCAGCGCTGTGACCGATATGAGTCGAATGTTTTCGGAAGCAGCTATCGCAAATCCGGATGTTAGTAACTGGAATACGGAGAACGTCATCAGGATGCGAGGTATGTTCGCATACACGCAAAAGGCCAATCCAGATGTTAGTAACTGGAAAACTGGAAGCGTAAGCGATTTATCGTCAATGTTTAAGAAGGCAGCGGTGGCTAATCCCGACGTTAATAATTGGGATACGAAAAATGTAGTAAATGCTGAATCGATGTTTAGAGATGCTGTTTCTGCCGACCCCGACGTTAGTAAATGGGAGCTACCGAACATTCGGAGTATGAGGGAGATGTTTCGTGGTGCGGTTTCGGCTTCATATCTCGATATAGCAAAATGGCCACTGAAGCGCTTCTACCGAAACTACGAGGGGATACGGTACGCCTTTAATACTAAAGGGAAGACCACAGTACGCTTCTCGGAAACTGCTAAAGATCGGATAATTGCGGAGTTTAACAGTAAGGGTGATTTTTTTATTTTCGACGAAGAAACGAGATTCAATGTATACGAAGAAATTGATGGTGTGGCAGTTCTCGCGGAGGTAGACGATGAAAGCTTCTGTAGGAACGTAATAGGCACCGGGGCCGACGTATTTATTTGGCAATGCGTCGCACCTTCCGGTTTTAAACCTATTACTTATATTATTAGTCCTGACCCATTTATTGCGGCTAGTGCTAATCCTATTTTCCTCAATGTGGGTGATCCGCTACCGCCTCTCACATATCGTACAAATCCGGGTTCTGAGCGTTCTAATCTTCAAGGGGAGCTTTCCACCACCTATAAGCCTGGAGACCCTCCCGGGGAATACCCGATTACGCAGGGCACCCTCGGCCTAATTCCAGAGAAGGCTTCGGAGTATGGTTTCAGGTTCACTCCTTCCGTCGTAGTTGTTAAAGGAATTCCAGGTCAGCAACCCGAGCCGAACATAGAGACAAGTAGTTGGGTTGATGGTGCCAAGGACTGTAATACCCGGAAAGTCACGCAAACCCGGACTGTGACCACGACCCCATACAAGTGGGATTCGGGTAAACGTCAGTGGGTTCTCGATACCGCGAAGGCGTCGAAGCGGACTGAGAATCGTCAGCGTGA
>NZ_JBOZCJ010000026.1:0-31928 GCF_051265215.1 Actinotignum stranguriae | reverse complement strand
GCTCAATAAGGCTGACTTTTCGTTGCTATGGCAGGGCAAACCCCGGATATAAGACCCACCATTTGTCTATTAGCCCGACTTTTTAGATGAGGAGTCCAGTAGCTTCTTCGACAATATATCCATCTACTGTTGACACGGCTGCCCGGCCAGTGGTTGGCCTGTGGGATGGCAGTAACGCCGACCTGTATAGAACGGGTATTTTGAAGCGCCATGGTGGAGATCGTGAAGCAAGATGTGAAGGCCGTGAAACACTTTCGATAATGGTTAGCCAGACTTTCTAGTACTGCCAGACCACCAGGCCGAGCACGAACCGCAGGCCTAGCGCAAGTTGAATCTGCACGCCCTCAACAAACGGCAACCTCGCCCGGCGCCTAAGTGCCCCTATCGGTACCACCACTCAAAACACACCGCCACCGGCGGGCGTGCCCGCCGACCAATAGTCCAACGTTGGTGGGGCAAGCGTAAGCAACGACCGAAAATATCTCATATGGATCTTGAGGCACATAAATGCCGTCGGAACTGCTGGTGACGGCCAATCAGAGCCAAGCCGACAGTGGCAGCTACGCCTCCCAGACCGATCAAGCCTTAGCAAGGTCCAGTCAGATCAACACCAACTAGGGTAATCGCGCTTCACGATGCTCACCACGGTGCTTCAAAAACCCGTTCTAAACAGCCCGACCACCGGCGGGTGTTGAGTGGTGGTACCGATAGGGGCACTTGGGCGCCGGGCGAGGTTGCCCGTTTGTTGAGGGCGTGCAGTTTTAACTTGCGCTTGACAATTGCGCTAGTCGTGCGGATTTAACTCGTGCTTGACGTCCACGAGAGCATGTCATTCAGGGTGTGCGTGAGGAAGTTAAACATGTACGCACCCGTGGTGGGTGTAGATCCAGCCCGCGGGTGCGCACACGTGGTTATGTGAATGAGAGTCTTTCTAGACGATGAGGTAGACCAGAGTGCAGAAACCGAAGGATACGAGGGATATGACCGAGGTGAACGTGGTCCACAT
Source organism: Actinotignum stranguriae (assembly GCF_051265215.1). NCBI lineage: Bacteria > Bacillati > Actinomycetota > Actinomycetes > Actinomycetales > Actinomycetaceae > Actinotignum > Actinotignum stranguriae. The sequence continues at coordinate 30,922 of NZ_JBOZCJ010000026.1, read as the reverse complement.
CTTCAGATTCGTTTTCGTATCTACTTGGAGGAAACCGCCTACTAGCCAGAACCCGGAATCGTTGACGTGGGAAGCGAAGAACGATCCTGCTCCCATTGCCACGACAACGAGCGCGGTTTGGATGTCGTTGAGTCCGGCCCCCGCCACAGTTGCTGCTAGCAAGGCTGCGGTGGTCTGGATGGCCACGGTTGCTGAGCCTTGTGCGACTCGTAGTGCCAGGGAGATAAGGTAGGCAGCCAGGAGCAGGGGAATACCAAGATCAGCTAGCGTGTTAGCAAGCGCGGTACCAATACCGGTTTCACGTAACACGGACCCGAACATACCGCCAGCACCGGCCACCATGACGATCGCTGCCACGGACTTGAACCCAGCGTCGTTGATCTTGTCGATATTCTTCCAGGGTACTTTACGTACATAACCCAAAATGATTGATGCAACCAGAGCGGTAACGAACAGGGCTACCGCGGTTTCACCGAAGAATTTCAGGGCGCTTGCCCACGCCGCGTGTTCTGGGATGATACCAGCTGACTGCAAAGTACTAGTCACCGTGTTACCGGTAATCAACAGGATCGGGAGCATGAGAATAAAGAGAACGGTTGCGAAGCCGGGCTCTTTCCCGGGTAGTTCACGCCCAGATTCTTTAGATCCCAAAACGTTGGGGATGGGAACATCGAACCTCTTCGAGAGCCACAACGCGAAGCGGTAACCGGCTAGATACCACGTGGGAATCGCAACGATTAGACCGACCAGGAGCACGGTCCCGATATTAATGTTCATCGTGGTAGCCGCGGCCACCGGGCCGGGATGGGGCGGCATGAGTCCGTGCATGACCTGGAACGCTCCAGCTGCCGGTAAGGCATACAAGAGTACTGGTCCGCCCAGGCGGCGGGCAACGGAGAAGATGATCGGGAACATGACAATGAGTCCGGCGTCGAAGAAAATTGGGAAGCCGAACAAGAGCGAAGCTACTGAGAGTGCTAAAGGTGCTCGTTTTTCCCCGAACCAACGCAGCAGGGTTTGGGCGAGTACTTCAGCACCCCCGGATTGTTCAAGCATACGCCCGATAATTGCTCCGAACCCGATGATGAGAGCGAGTTTGCCAACGGTGCCCGAGAAACCGGTCAAGAGCATATCGAATAGCTCGCTGACTGGGACCCCGGTAGCAATAGCAGTCAGGGCTGATACCAGAATCAGTGCGACTGTAGCGTTGACTTTGAATACGATAATAAGGAAGAGCAAGACGGCGATCGCTGCTAGAGCGACACCGAGGAGACCTCCTGTTGTCAGAGTCATGAGTGCTCCTTCAATATATGAGCCTCTTTAGGAGAGGAGCTGGGCGGCGTTGGCCACGGCGCCTTGAACGTCGCCCGATTGTGGATAGAGCAATGACCGGCCAATGACCAGGCCGATCACGTTGGGGATCTCCAAGAGGAGAGCCCACCTGTGGAGGGTTTTGGCAGCATCATTGCTGACTTCCCCGCCGAGGATAACGATGGGTAGGGTAGTCGCCCTCGCGAAGCGTTCCAGGTCGGGAGTGTCGGGGAGTTTGAGTACCGTGTAGGCACTGTTGCTCCCCAAACCTGAAGCGATTGCTATCGAGCGGGTAACGGCATCGGTAGACACATCATTGACTACCTGTTTGTCTTCGCGCCGTGATATGAAGGGTTCGACCATAGCAATGCGTTGGCGTCGGGAAAGGTCGGTGACTACTTTCCCGGCCATCTCCAAAGTGCTCACGGTTTCTGTTTCGTCGTAGGCAATACGGAGAAGGATTTTCCCGCCTTGCAGGCCTGCTTTGGCTACTCCTCTAGCGGTATAGCCCGTGATACGGTCATCCAGTTCCCAGGCCGCGCCGGCCAGTCCTGCACGATTCATCGACCCGTATACCCATTTGCCGTCCAAGACTCCGAGCAGCGCGAGGTCTTCAATAATGTCGGCTGTTCCTAACAGTCCGGAAACCCCGGGCACGGCAAGCGCATCACACAGGCGCTGGAGTAGATCGAAACGGTCTTCCATAGCACGCGGATTAGGGCCGGCGGCGAATGCGCCCCGGGCTGGGTGATCCGCGGCCATAATAAGGAATTTCCCGTTGGGTAGCAGGGTGGCGGGTTGCTCGCGTTTGAGCAAGGCTTTGTGAGCAGAACCCGGGCAACGCCGTCCTGCAATAAGCCTGGCAATATCCATGGTTACTGGTTGCTTTCTGCTGATTGAGGTGTCTCGAGTAGCGCGTCAGTGTGATTCGCGGCCAGCACGCGCTCGATTTCATCCTGGGTGGGCATAGCGGTGGAGCATTCGATACGCGAGGTGACGATCGCGCCGGCAGTGTTGGCATACCGGATCGTTTTCTCAAGGCTCCAGCCCTGTAAGAGTCCGTGAACAAGGGACCCACCGAAAGCATCCCCGGCACCAGCCCCGTTAACCACGGTGGTATTCATCGCGGGAATGAAGAATTCTTCCGTACTCGATTTCGCGAGGGTGCCCTTACTGCCTTGCTTGACTACAGCGATTTGTACTCCGCGTTCCAGTAGTGCTGTTGCGGCCCGGTGTGGATCGGTTTCCCCGACCGCGATTTCACACTCTTCCACGTTACCCACCGCGACTGTCGCATAGTCGAGGACTTTCGCATACCGCTGGCGTGCTAGATCAACCGATTCCCAAAACATTGGACGCCAGTCCATATCGAAAACGGTGTGGTCTTTACGCCCACGCATGTCAAGCGCGCTCATGTGGGTGGAGTAAGAGGGTTCCTCACACAGGCCGGTCCCGGATACCCACAAGAGTTTAGCCTCGCGCACCTGGTTTTCATCCAGGTCCGTGTCCTTAATCTGTAGGTCAGGGGCCGAGGGCTCACGGTAGAAGAAGAACGGGAAATGCTCAGGTGGGATAATCTCGCAGAAAGTAACAGGCGTGTTCAGGGTCTTGTCAACGATCACGTATTCATCCGATACACCAAGTCGGCGCATTTCCAGGCGTACCCACCGCCCGAAGGGGTCATCACCTACCCCGGTGAGGGTGGCACAGTCTTCTCCCAGGCGTGCTGCTGCTACTGCCACGTTGGTGGGAGAGCCTCCCAGGAATTTACCGAACGTTGTGACTTCTTCGAGAGTGCAGTTGGTTTGCAGGGGATAAATATCGACGCCGCAGCGTCCAATTGTTAGTACATCATGGACGACCATGTCCATCACTTCCTTATCTGTGGTTTATTCGGTGCGTTCAAACGACATTGTTGCTTCATAGGTGCCCTCCGAAGGCCACCGCACCGTTGTGGCCTTCGCGCGCGTGTAGAATCGCACGCCTTCGGGCCCGTGAATATGGGTATCGCCCATAAGAGAGTCTTTCCATCCACCAAACGAGTAGTAAGCCACGGGCGTGGGGATAGGAACGTTGATACCAACCATGCCAGCTTCAACTTCCAGCTCGAAACGACGTGCCAGACCACCATCGTTGGTGAAGATCGCTGCTCCGTTACCGTAAGGCGAGGAATTAACAAGAGCGATGGCTTCTTCGTAAGTGTCTACCTCGACGATTGCCAGGACAGGTCCGAAAGTTTCTTGCCGATACAGGATGGAATCGCGCGAGACATGCGTGCAAATAGTTGGGCCAAGGAAATACCCGTTCTCATGCCCGCTCACATTGAGAGAACGCCCATCAAGGATGACTTTCGCACCTTTGCTTTCCGCATCAGTAATCGCGTCAATGATCCGTTCTTTAGCCTGAGCGTTGATAACCGGGCCCATCTGCACGCCTTCGTCCAGGCCGTAACCCACTCGGATAAGCTCAGCGTGTTCTTTGACGGCTTTTGCTAGTTTGTCACCAACCCCGCCCACAGCCACAGCAACAGGTAATGCCATGCAGCGTTCACCAGCAGCTCCGAAAGCCGCAGCTGAAAGGTGTTTACCAGCGAAGTTGATATCAGCATCGGGCATAACAATCGCATGATTATTAGCCCCGCCCAATGCTTGGACACGCTTGCCCGCCCGCACCGCACGCTCCTGAATCAGTTTCGCAACCGGGGTTGAACCCACGAAAGAAACAGCCTTGATATCCGGGTGGTCAATCATGGCCATCGTGAAATCATTCGACCCGGAAATAACCTGGAAGATCCCGTCAGGCAGACCAGCTTCCTTATACAAACGCGCAATCACAAGAGAAGCCGAAGGCGTGGCCGGTGCCGGCTTCAAAATAAAAGCATTACCGGTAGCAATCGCAATCGGGTGCATCCACATAGGCACCATAACCGGGAAATTAAACGGGCAAATCCCGCCAACAACACCAAGAGGCTGGCGCAGCGTGTGAATATCTACCCCCGTGGAAATATTCGAGGATGTTTCACCTTTCAGGGCAACATTAATCCCGCAAGCAAAATCAAGGGTCTCCCGCCCCCGCTGGATCTCCCCAATAGCATCCGAATAATCCTTACCATGCTCAGCCACAATCGCTTTCGCAATCTCGTCTTGATGATCAAGGACGAGCTGACGCATCCGATACATAATCTCGGTACGCTTCGCCAACGAGGTACGAGCCCAAGCCTTTTGAGCTTCAACCGCAATCCCTACTGCGTAGTCAAGATCTTCACGGCTCGCCTGCAACAAATACCCGCGAATCTCGCCACTAGCCGGGTCGTCAACCGCGATCTTTCCCTCCGGCTGGCCCGTGTACAGGCCACCATTAATCCAATGAGGTATATCCATTCGTTATCACTCCTTTGTGAGTCCAAACCAGCACCCCACCAGCGGGGTGTCTCATTTGTTCCCAAAATAACCCCAGACCCCCTACTTGTAAATACAAAAGACCAGTCAGAATGGCGGGGAAACTTTGATGAACGTGGCCATATAAACCGCTATGAATCGCTAAAACTACAGAAATACTGGCCAAACATACGACGATCGGCTATGTTTACAATTGGGTGAACAAATAAGAGTGAGAGAGTCACGTTAATGTCAAACCCCCATGGAAAAGACAATGCAGATCAGCTGGATGTTCCGGTTGCTCCCCGGATTAGTTTCGACTCTCGGTCTTCCACTCCTTTGCATCAGCAAATCACGCAATCATTAGCGAGTCTTATTGACTCTGGCGCGCTTTTACCCGGGCAGCTCCTTGAAGACGAAGTGTCCATGTCACGCAGGCTGGGTGTCTCGCGCCCCACGCTACGGCGGGCATTACAAGTCCTGACTGATGAGGGGAAACTCTCACGGCGCCCGCGTGTTGGTACCAGGGTGATGCCACGAGTTTTCCAAAGGGATCCTTCCCTAGCAAGCCTTTCCGATGATTTACGGGCCGCGGGCCGTGAACCGCGCACGGACGTTCTCCAGTATCTGGTGGTGTTTGCCGATAGCGGTCTAGCTGCCGATATGCACTGCCTAGAAGGTAAAGAAATCGTGGCTTTAGAACGTTTGCGGTGGGCGGAGGGAAACCGTATGGGGATTATGCGTAACTGGATCCCAGCCGATCTGGCTCCCTCGCTTACCGCTATATCATCGGGAGGCCTCTACGCTTTCTTCAAGAGTCACGGGATTGTGTTACGAGGCGGAGTCCAACGTATCAGCGCGCGCAGCGCAACTCCCGCGGAAGCAGAACTCTTACACGTGGCATCCGGCGCCCCTCTCTTACGAGTGAGGCGTAGCGCTTACGATGAATCCGGGCAGATCGTGGATCTAGCCGACCACCTCTATGACGCAGAACAATACGACCTCACCCTCCCACTCAATTTCCCGGCGTGAATCACACCTGGAGGAATCGGTTTCTTGGTAAAAGGGAGCTGGGTGGCTAGCGCGAGAATGATCGCGCCAGCCACCCAGCTTTGTAGACGGTAACCGTGCTGTCCTACTCTGGGACATATAGAAATCCGGCAACCGCCATATGGGATTCTTTGGTCCTAAAGCACTTCCGGAGGAGTTGCTAACTGGTCGGCTATATCTTCCCAGTTAGATGCGAATTTGCCGTATGCCGTTTTGATATCGACACCCACAGGGAGCTCCGGGCATTCGTTTTCGAGGTTGGTACCCCAGTTTCCCCATCCCGACTGCTTGCGCTGTACGATCTGGAAGCCTCCCGATGGCTTCGAGGTATACCAGATCATTGCACGGCCGGTAGATGTGTCATATTCGACTGTCTTATTGGCAGCTCCGGGGAAGATAGTTTCGTGCTCCTCTTTCTGGACGTCGATAGGTTCAGAATCGACTCGCCAATCACGCAGCTCTGCATCAACAAATGATTTCTCGCGAACAATTGCCAGTCGGTCGCGGATTGTTTCGTCTGTTAAAGCCCCTTCGAAAGTCGAGAATAGGCGCCAGTACAAATCCCAATGAGCGTTCTCAATATCGTCGGTTAAGGCGGCCTTAAATTCTTCAAGTTTCTTGCGCTGAGGTAATGTGCTGTCAGAAATGGTCTGCTCTACCATGTCGGCCAGGTGCCCAGCATAAGGATCGCCGCTGCGATATCGGGATCCTCCGTAGCACGCAAACCGATCAAAGAGTAGTTTTCCTTGTCCGGCTTCGAATTCATCCCCAACGGTGATCTTGTTAGTTACAGAACGTCCGTTGATCACAGTTTGGAAATCATCTACGTGATAACGCCGGCTGAACCAAGGCGTCCTATAAGTGAAAGCCCACTCGATTGAGAAGTTTTTACCCCGGAGCTCTGGTAGGAGCCCGTCTGGTATCACACCTAGCATTCTGAAAGAAAGCAAGACTGGTCCGTCTTCAAGGATCTCAATCTTCACCTTTGTGTGTTCTGGCGGATTGATGAGTCCGTTTTCAGGAGTGAAGAACGGGCCGTAAAATCCACCAATCGCATTGTTTCCAGAGGGGAGGAGGTCAATACCCTCATCAAGGGTGCGGAAGTGTTTGAGCCCCCACTTTGAGGCACCAGTGCCCTCTGCGGTACCCGTGCACACATCAATATCGAAGTAGCCGGTATTAACGCGGGCCCATGAGTCAGCTTCAGTACCGGGTCCTTTTGTGATTCCTTCTCCGGATTCGACTGGTTCATCCAGTGTGAAACTTGCCTCGTCCTCAAAACTGAGTGTAGTGACAAATCTGGTGGCCTCTTGTGGAGCCGGCTGATCAGCCAATCGTTGGCAAAGGATCTGCTCCCCAGTATTGGTTCGTGCTAGCCACAAGGATTCTGTGAGCACTTGTGGTTCATCGAAGTAGATCGGCTCGAATGCACGCTTTCCTTCGATATTACTGATTACTTTATGGGTCTTCATCTACTTTCCTGCCTTGGTGCTCTTCTGTTTGAGGGAGTCAATGGCGACGGCGAGAATAATGACGACGCCCTTAATTAGTAGCTGGGTGAAGAATTGGACATTCATGAGAATCATGCCGGTTGAGAGCACTCCGAGAATGATCGCACCGATGAGGGTTCCGATGATCTTGCCCTTACCGCCGGCAAGAGATGTTCCACCTAGAACAACCGCGGCGATAGCATCAAGTTCGTATCCGGTACCAGCGGTCGGCTGCGCGGAAACAACGCGTGCGGCGAAAATGACTCCTGCAAGCCCTGAAAGCGCGCCTGCAATGACATAAACCGAGGTAAGTACCCGTTTGACGTTGATTCCAGCAAGGCGTGCCGCCTCGGGATTACCACCGACTGCGTAAACATGCCTACCGTACTTCGTTCGTTCGAGAATGAACCAGCAGATGATGTACACAATGATCATTACAATGACGGGAACTGGAATTCCAGCCATGTATCCGTTTCCAAGATCTCTGAAAGCCAGCTTGTTGTCCACGATGGGTTGGCCTCCGGTCAGCGTGTATCCGAGGCCGCGGAGGAATGTCATCATGCCGAGCGTCACGATAAAGGGCGCTAGGGCTAGATACGCCGATAGAGCACCGTTTACCCATCCCGCAACTGCACCGGCAAGAATGCCAGCGATTATCCCGATGATGGCTGGAGCACCGGAGATACAGGCCAGTACTGCGGTTACACCCGATACGGCAACGATTGATCCGACAGAGAGATCAATGCCGGCGGTAATAATAACGAAGGTCATACCTGCCGCAATGATCGCGTTAATTGAGATCGAACGGGCGATATTCATGAGATTGTTCATCGACATGAAGTTCGGGGCGATGAGCGCCATAATCACGACGAGAAGGACGAGGACCGCGAGAATCCCAACCTTATCCCACCACGCAGCGAAGTTCATTTTCCGTCGAGGTGCAGCTTCTATAGTCATGCTTGTTCCTTTGTTGCTCCGGTCGCGAGGCTCATGACCGATTCTTCTGTGGCATCTCGTGCATCGAGTTCTCCCACGACTTTTCCTTTTCGCATAACGATGATGCGATCAGACATTCCCAGGACTTCAGGGAGGTCAGAAGAAACCATGATGATGGTTTTGCCTTCTTTAGCAAGATCATTCATGATCTCGTAGATTTCCCTTTTCGCCCCGATGTCAACACCGCGCGTAGGTTCATCGAAAATCAAAAGATCGGCACCTGCCATGAGAGTGCGGCCGAGAAGTGCTTTTTGTTGGTTTCCTCCCGAAAGCGCTCTTACCGGAAGACTTGTGGAGGTCTTTCGAATATTGAGCACTTCCATGATCTGGCGAACTTTCTTTCGAATTGCGCCCCGCGCGAGCACGCCGAGTTTGGTGAAGTCGCTCAGAGAGGCAATCGAGATATTCGATGCCGTTGTGTGATCCATGAACAGACCTTGTTCCTTTCTGGATTCCGGCACCATGGCAATGCCAGATCCCAGGGCCTCCTTGGGGCTTTTAGGATGATAGCTTTTGCCTTTGAGTAGCAACGTGCCGCTACTCATGGGATCTGCTCCCATAAGTAGCCTGACGGTTTCCGAACGCCCAGCGCCGACCAATCCTGCAAATCCAAGAATTTGACCAGCCCGAGCTTTGAAGGAGACGTCATCAACCCCAGGAGCTTTGAGATCCTTTGCCTCAAGAACCACTTCGCCCGATGCACGGTCTGCATGTTCGTAGAGATCACCGATTTTTCTACCGACCATCATTCGCACGATTTCGTCAGGCGTTAATTCGGCTAGAAGCTGCGTTCCGACGGACGTTCCGTCCCGAAGAACGGACACCCTATCAGCTAACTTCCACACTTCTTCCATACGGTGAGTGATGTAGATAAGGCCGACGCCGTTTTGCTGCTGCTCTCGAATAATTCTGAAAAGATCCTCTGTTTCAGCTCGGGAAAGCGCGGCAGTGGGCTCGTCGAGAACGAGAATGCGGGCGTCCTCGGCAGCAGCACGAGCAATTTCGACCATCTGCTGCATACCGATGGAGAACGAGCCGAGAGGCCTGTTGACATCGATATCCACTCCAATGGCCGATAACTTAGCGCGTGCATCCGAACGCATCTTGTCACGGTCAAGAATTCCGTGTCTGAGTGGTTCGACGCCGAGGCAGAGGTTCTCGGCCACCGTCAGATTTGGGACGGTATTAATCTCTTGGTGGATGATTGCGATTCCGTGTTTACGTGCATCGTTAGGAGATGAGATATGGACTTCCTGACCGTCAACGAAGATCTTTCCGCTATCGGCAGCCAGGTTCCCCGCCAGAATTTTCATCAACGTTGACTTGCCAGCGCCGTTTTCTCCCATGAGGGCATGAATCTCTCCGGCGTTCAGATCAAAGGAAACTCCTCCAAGCGCTTGGGTAGCGCCGAATCTTTTCCTGATCCCTTCGAGCTTGAGAAGAGTCATTTCTACCATCCCGGGTATTCGTCTACCGCATCCCGGGTGATGATTTGCGAGGGGATGAGGATAGTGGTTTCCGTGAGTGATTCTCCGCGAGCAAGCTGCTGCCCAACCTCGATTGCTTTTTCGACCATCTTTGCGGGCTCTTGGGTGGCAGTGCCGACGAAGGGAGAACCAGCGGTTCGGAGTTCCTGGAGCCCTTCGGGAGAAGCGTCGATTCCTACCACCTTAATTTCATTTGTACGTCCAGCTTGCTGGACAGCAAGCGTCGCACCAAGGGCGGACGGGTCATTCATTCCAAAGATGCCCTGGACATCGCTGGCTGCAGTAAGCATGTCGGTAGTGACAGAGAGGCCGGTAGCGCGGTCATTTTGCGAGTTTTGGTGCCCGACTTCCTTAATGCCGGGGAAATTCTTCATAGCTTGATTGCAGCCCTTAATGCGATCCGTGATCGTCTGGATAGGTGTGCCATCAACAACCAAAATATTTCCCTTGCCACCCATCTGCTCGAATAAATAGGTACATGCAATTTCGCCGGCCTGAACGGCATCGGTCATAACAATGGCATCTGCGCCCTTCGCAGGAGTATCAACAGCTACAACGAAGATCCCTGCCTGTCGGGCGCGTTCGATGGCGGGTTGCAGGCCGGACTCGTCAACAGCGGAAACAACGATAAGGTCTACGCCTTGCTGAATGAATGTGTCAATCTGAGTATTCTGATTCGCCAGATCAAGTTTGGCGTCCTGGACGTTAAGAGTTGCGCCAATCTTCTCGGCTGCTTCCTTCGCTCCCTTATCCATGGCGGAGAAGAAGGGATTGGACATGTCCTGTACCATCAAGCCGATTTTCTCGATCTTGTCAGGTTTCGGCGCTTCTGTAGCGGAGTCGCCTGAAGTGCAACCCGAGAAAGTTGCGGCGAGCAGAATGCTTGTCGTGAAGGCGAGAGCCTTTTTTGCTGTTCTCATCGTTGAGATCTCCTTTTGGTTAGATAGGCCGGTTTGGCCCAATTTGGTTTTCTAATTCGTTTAGCAGCCGCAGGAGGCACGAATTCTGAGTTTGACGTTCACCTCCTCAGACTCCTGGTTGTGGTAACGGATAGCTCCCTGCGGATGCTCTTGCATGATGTGAATAAGTTTTAGAGCGGCTTTTGCGCCGATATCGCGAGAATCTTCGTCAATCAACGTCACTGGAGGATTGACGAAAGTTGACCAGGTAAATTCGTCAAAGGCGATTAAGGCGACCTGATCGGGAACCCGAAGGTCACATGCCTGGAGTGCGTGCATGGTCCCGAGGAGGAGAGGATTGTTACCGGCAATAATCGCGAGCTTCTCTACCTTCGTATTTCTGAGGTACTCCTCTAACACAACTGCGCTCGATTGTGAGTCATTAGCGCATTCGAGAATCGAGAAAGTTGCCCCGAATTTCTTGGCGGCGTTTTTCATGCCCTTAATTCGAGTTTGCCTTGTGGACCACCGCTCGGGATAGATCAATAAAAGCCACGTGTCGAGTCTGTGGTAGTTGAGATGCTCACCAATTTGATACGCTGCTTGTTCGTTATTTGAGGTTACAGATACCGAACCGGACGGCGCAGTCGGTCCTTGCGAGTCGACATAGACAATGGGGATTCCCCACTCGCAAAGTTTCTCGTGATTGTCTACGGATAAAGTAAGAGTACTGATAACTCCGGCTGCCCGCGATTGGATCGCTTCGGTGACAACCAAATCTTCAGTTTTCTGATCAAATCGGCCTTCAGGAGCAAGATCGGCTGTGCGTACTCCATGGGAAGATGTGCGCAACATTTCATGAACGCCATCAAGCATATCGACGTAGTAAGCATTGGATGTTGATGCAGTCATCACGACGATTGGGCCGGGAGTTTCGCGGCGCAGGGCGCGTGCTGTCTGGTTGGGGATGTAGTTGAGCGTTTTAGCCGCTTCCAATACTCGGGTTTTGGTCGATTGAGTTACGGGGGCTTTGCCGGAAAACGTATTGGAGACAGTCCAAATAGACACACCGGCGGCCCGAGCCACATCTTTAAGAGTTGCCGGTTTCATCAGGGTCTCCTTTGTCCCAATTGGTTGCGTTGAGGTCAAGCTATGCCACCTAAACGTTTAGGGCAAGGGTGTGTGTTTACCCAAGTTGATGTGGGGTACGCCACGAGGATTTGTATTGTGAGTATTTCAAGATGCTTACCCTCAACAGTTTTGTATTTATTAGCATCGGGTGATTTGGTGGCTAAGACAATGGGTGGATTTCTAGTGGTAATTATTCGCCTTTATGAGTCGCACGGTTCGCATCAAGTAGTTGTGGGGTGCTCTTTTCTCACCATGCTCGCGGGATTAAGGTGAATCCATGATTGATGACAATGCTCCACTTCCGCAATCTGATCGTCCCACCGCTACCGCCGCCGGGCACTGGGTGCTCGCCCGTGCCGGGAAGCGGGTATTGCGCCCCGGCGGTTTGCATTTGACGAAAGCCATGCTCGAGCACGCCCAGCTGGCCAGCGCAGACGTGGTGGAATTCGCCCCCGGCCTGGGCCGAACCGCGGAACTCATTATCGCCCAGCCCATTCACTCCTACACCGGAGTGGATCAAGACAAGAATGCGGTAACCCGCGTCAAGGGGATCGTCGAAAAAGTGGGCGGCGTCGTCGTTAATTCCACCGCGCAGAAATCTGGACTCCCCGATGCCAGTGCCGATGTGGTCGTGGGCGAAGCGATGCTCACCATGCAAGGTGCCAGCTCGAAAGCCGCGATTGTGGGTGAGGCCTTCCGGCTGCTGCGCCCGGGCGGACGCTACGCCATCCACGAGCTCAGCCTCACCCCGGATAACATCGATCCGGCCATTGCCGATACTCTGCGCAAGGGCCTGGCCCAGACGATTCGCGTCAACGCACGCCCGCTCACCCAGGCCGAATGGCGCCAGGTACTTACCGATGCCGGTTTCGAGGTGGAATGGGTGGGGGATGCCCCCATGGCACTGCTGTCTCTGCGCCGGAATCTGGCCGACGAAGGCCTGCGCGGGGTAGCACGGATCATCCGCAATGTACTGCGCGATAAAGAGCTGCGGGCGCGAGTGCTGGCCATGCGTGCTCTCTTCCGCAAGTACCGCCACCACCTGGCCGGCGTGGCCATGGTGGCTCGCAAGCCCACCGAATCCGCCAGCGCTACCGAATCCGCTGGTGCTGCTGGCGCTGCTGAGGCCCCCGGCTCTACTGAATCAGCTACAACCTCTAACTGAAAGGACGACCGATGAGTGACAATACCCCGCAGCTTTCCTACCTGGAAGACCTTGGCGCCACGGTGGATTATGCCGCTGCCTCGACCGTTTCCACCACCGCGATGCGCGCTGAAGGTGTGAATGTGGTGGTTTTCTCCTTCGATACCGGGGAAGAACTTTCTGAGCATACCGCCGCAGTTCCCGTACTCATCCAGGTGCTGGAAGGGGAGGTGGAGATGCATACCGAGGGTCGAACGGTGCACCTGCGCCCGGGTGGCCTCGTGCACCTACCCACCCGCCTCCCGCACGCTGTGCGTGCCCTGGCTCCCACCAAGATGGTGCTGTTCATGCTCACCGGGCAGAGCGTGGGCTAGAGTAGCCCCATGTCAACACCCGAGAAACCGGATCTACCAGAGAAGTTCGAGCTGCCGGAACAGCCGGAACAACCGGAGACGCAGGTAGAACCCGTTCCCCTTGATGCCGCCCAGGCGGAGGAGATTCAGCGCATAGCGCGCCGGCGGATGATCGCCGCCGCGATTGTGGGAGTCATTCTGCTGATTATCATGTTCTTCGCCGGTCGCGCCCTGCGCCAGCACCTGAGTGCACCCTCGACCGGAGCGGGCGAATCGGTGACTGTGATAGTGACGGGCGGCGCTTACGGTCTGGAGTGGCAGAGCGCACACCTCTGAAGTTGCTTCGTGTCCCGCCATTGACTATTATCTTTTCTGTTGCAAATTCCCGCATAGCTCAATGGCAGAGCATTCGACTGTTAATCGAACGGTTGCTGGTTCGAGTCCAGCTGCGGGAGCGAACGAACGGCGGTGAGCGTAGGCTTGCCGCCGTTTCCGTAATCCGGCGAAGGCTGGCAAAGCTCCCAAGGAGTAGTGCCTAGGAACGCAGCGACGCGCGCCACATCGTCAATAGGCCACGCCCGCCCGCCACGCCAGCGCAGGGATACGGTGGCTTGCTGTATGCCTATTGCGCGGGCGATACTGCTCTGAGTTTCACCACGCCGCGCGGCAAGTGCGCGGATATTCTCGGCAATGATCGCGTTGAAATCGTAAACCGGCGTATGGTCTCTATAGTCAATTGCGGTACTCATATAAATGAGTGTAGCAGATTATAACGCTACGTAAACATATAACGCCGTACGTTATGTTATATAACTCACAAACTGCCGCAAATGCATTGATAATATTACGCGGCGTTATAATCTATGTGCATGGATACTTTTACCAGTGCTCTGGCAGCAGCTATTAGCGATTATCAAAAAGCCTGCAATATCTCTACCGATGTGATGGCGCATCGCCTGGGATTGACTCACGGCACCCTTTACGCGAAGCGTGCAGGATACCGCCCCTGGAAGGTGAAGGAGCTTACCGAGCTTTCCCGTATGGGGGTGGAAGTGCCGCCCCTGGATGGCGATATCCGCACTATAGGGGAGCGGGCAGCATGATCACCCCGGAGATTAAACAGCAGATCGAGGAAAGCTTGAAGCGCGTCGCCCGCGCATCCCGCGCCGGTGGCCGCAATTGCCGCAAGCGCGTGGTAATCCGCCGTGAGCGCGACCGGCTCATCCAGCTTTTCGACCACACACCCCGCCCGGCGCGGCCCGATGATAAGCAGGAAATTGAGCGGCGCGCGCAGTCTTTGGCCCGCTCTCTTTATCTCTCTCGTCAAGCGCTGCGCCGCGCTAAAGAAATCGATGCAGCACGGCGCAACGCTGACGAAGCTAACAGCTAGCCGTCTTTGCGAAGCAACGCTGTTTTAAGCGTTGTATTCAACTCTTGCAGCTCTAAAAAGATAGCCGTCAAAATCTCCTCGACGCTATCCGGGCTGGTATTCGAATCGTCCATAATCTCACCTCCTCACAGAAAGAAAGCCTAATGAATGAGAGCGAAGCCCGCGCATCCCGCGCCGGTGGCCGCAACTGCCGCAAGCGCGTGGTAATCCGCCGTGAGCGCGACCGGATCATCCAGCTAATTGAAACCGCGGCCGTAGATGCGAGCACCGCCTCGGCATCACCCGCCTTAAGCATTGCCATAGATCAGCTTAGAGAAGCAAGAGATAAAAGCCGGGAAAACGGCGACGAACTCATCAAGATCTTGAAAGGCCTGCGCCATGAATGAGAATGAAGCCCGCGCAGCACACCCTACCGCGCCCGCCGCGCGTGTCCGGCTCTCTGATGGTGATATCGATTGTGCGCTGTACAAGATGGAAAATCTCGATATTGAAATCTGCTTGCGAATCGGTAACGCGCGCGATTACTACACGGATTCTAAAGACCCGGAGAAAATAACCGAATTCCTGCTACTCGACGCGGTAGCAGAGCTAGACGCGCTGCGCGACCGCGCCGAAAAACTTTACGTAGTTTGCTGCGCGGTGCGTAGTGAGTTGAAGATGCGCATCAAAGCAGAGCACGAAAAGACCGAAGTGAATATATCGCAAGTTATTAAGGGCCTGCTCGCAAACGCGGACAAGCTCGACGACAAAGACCAAGCCGGAGCGGGGGAGTGATGGATTACCAGCCTATGAGCGATGCGCAAATCGAAGCGCAAGCCCGCAAGCGTCTTGCTTGTAAAGAAGATGAGCACCGCATTAGATGCAAAATGGCAGAGCTGGAAAAAGCCCGCCACGAATCCAAGACTGAAGAGTCAGTCACCCTTGACGACTTCCGGCGCCGCCTCGCTGCTCACAAGCTCGCTATCCGGAATCATCGCCGACAACTCATCAAGCAGGGAATCCCTAGCGTCAGCATCCATAAGGGTGAAATCCCGAAGATCGTCAAGCCAAATAACACCGTTACAGCAGCGATAGAAGAAGAGTGCCCACATTCCAGCCGCGTCCACAAGGCTAGCGAAACCGGGAATGTCAGTAACGGGTGTGTCATAGAAGAACTCTACGGGTGTACCCGGCGTGATGATAGCGCTATGCCAGACACTCGGCCCCTTAGTGAACTCGCGTGTGATGAGAATCTGATCTGTCAAGTCGAACATGAGGAATATGACGCGCTCAAGCATAAGGGTGGCCTCGTCATTGAGGTCACCATACGGGCGCATGTTGATAATGGCATCGCTGGGCATAGCTCTAATTGTAGGGGTAAGGCGGTGTCTCATGGCTAGGATTCCTACAGCTCACGCGGAGACCCGCGCCCTGCTCACCTCCCTTGCCCGTCGTGGATGGGGAGAGCTACGCGATGAGAAGAAAGGCACACGCTGCGTGCTTGAAGCTCTCGTCAAGCTCTTGCCATATAAGAGCGGGCAAGGCGCCGTAACACAATTCCAGCTACACCAGGCAACCGGCTATAGCCGGAGGTGGATTAGCGTCTGTCTCCAGCGCCTTGAAGCCATGGGGATTATCACTTATGCGCGCGGTGGCGTGATGAATGGGAAGAAGCATCCCGGCTTTATCCGCATCATTAAGAAAAAGCTCGTGGAGCTGATCAAAGGCGCACGCCGCCGCCATGACGACGACACACGCGCACACAACGCCCGCACGGATGCCGCCATCGCCGAAAGCCGCTCCAATGGCCAGTACCTCGTCAGTGTGCCCGTAATCAGAGATCCGGAGAAAGAAAAAGATGAGGTGCCCGCATCGGATACGCCCTTATGGGAAGTAGATGCCCCTCTCCTCACCTCTAGGGAGGGAGTGCTCCTACCGGAGCACACTCACCCTCATATTGAAGAAGGAGCCGGGCTAGCGCCCGGCACTCACTCCCAAAGTCTGTTAGCTAACCGCGCCACGCCCTCGACAGGGCAAGCTACCCGCCCGGCGCGGTTAGCTAACCTGCCACTCCAGCCCAAGCAAAAGCGGACTTTATCGAAAGAAGAGCAATACCGCCGCGCTAACGCCATCCTCATGCGTGAAGCTGCGATAAATGCGCGCGAAGCGGTGAGCAGGGAGGGAGTGACGCCGCCGCCCGCCCCTGCATCGGAAACGAATAATTATGCACAATACGCGGCTAACGCAATGGCAAAGATAAGGGCACAGCTCACCGCGCATCTGAGTCCTGCGCAGCGCAGGGCGCGGGAAATGATGCGTGAAAGGAAAGAGAAGAAATGATGATTACCGATGCTGACCGGGCACGCGCCCGCACCTCGCATAAATCCGGTGAGATGTGGACGCCCCGCGGCCGGGCTATCCAGACCAGCGCCGCACTCATACGCGCAAGCCTGGGAGGGATTGAAGCCGCCGCCGCTAGCATCACGGCTACCGAAGCTCGCGCAAGTTGCTATGAGAGCGTGGCCGCTATCCGGCTCCACCTCGGCTCAATCCTTGAAGATGCTCAAGCATTGGAGCTAGCACTATGAGTGATAGCCCGCTGAAAAGCATCTACCCGTTAGTGGCTAGCGCTTGCGTGCGCCGCTATATGAAAGAAAACGGCGTGAGCGTAGACCGGCTCGCGCGTGAAGTAGGACTCACCCGCGGCACGTTCTACCACCGGCTGCAAGGTAACCGGCCTTGGCGTGTGGAAGAGCTAGACGCCCTCGCCAGCTTTGGGGTGCCATTCCCTGCCCTCGGATTGAAGAAAGGAAAGCCCAATGAATAACCGCTACCGGGTAGTGTGGCCTGTGATCATGGCCTATCTCTTCACCCTCGCCGCCCTCGCCGTGACCGTGTTCGCCCCGCTCGTGCCAGTGCGCGCCCTAGCCTGCGCCATGGCAGTAGGCACCGCCCTCATGCTCGGTGTGTATATCGGTAGCAGGGAGGGAGGTGGCCGGCGTGATTAGGGGCAGGAAGATACGCAAGACCGCCCTCGCGCTGGTTTCTATCTACGGTGACCGCTGCGCGAAGTGTGGGCAGCGCATCGACCTCACACTGCGCCACCCCGCACCCGGTAGCCTGAGCATCGGTCACCAGCTCCCCCGTGCCCGTGGTGGTAGCGATGCGATAGAGAACCTGCGCCCGGAGCATCTGCATTGCAATACCGCGGCCGGCGCCAGAATCACACGCGCCCCGCGCCAGCCGGACGTGACGCCCGGCTACTTTGGCCCGGCAGAATGACGCCGTTTTTCTGAACGTTCAACCACGGGAACTCGCGCCCCCTCCCTCCATTTTTCCCCAAACGCTGGGGAAAACGGCGGGAAACCGGGCAAAGGTAAGCGATTCGTAGAAAAAAATTAGGAAAAGGAAATGAACCAAGCGCAGCTATTCGCCATGCCTGAGCCAGCCACCCCCGCCGGGCCTAATGAAGCCGCGGTAGATGCCCTATGCGAAGAACTCGAGGGGCAAGGCCTGCTAACCGGCAAGTGGCGCGCCCTCTCTGTGTCGCTGCGCTCCACCGCTAAAGCCGTAGATACCGGCATCCAGCAGTCCAAGATCAGCGTAGCCACTTCAAAGCTAATGGCGCTCTTGCAGGAGGGCTTGCAGGCGATGCCGGAGCCACGCGCGAAAACCTCAGATGCATATGACACGCTCGCATCTGTTATTGATCTGATGACCCGGGAAGCGATCACCGGGGAAAAGCAGGGCGAAAATGCCGAATGAGAATCGCCCCGGGTGGCCGAAGTACGCCACCGCCCGCAATCCCGCCCGGCCTACCCTCGGCCCGCTCGTTGCAAAGATCGATGAGATCATCACCGGGGATAAATTCATGCCGTGGCAGCGATGGGTTACTGATGTGGCCTGGGAGCTTGACCCGGAGCACCCCGGGGAGCTGTATTACACCGAGGGCGATATTACCGTGCCGCGGCAGGCGGGTAAATCGAAGCTCCTCGAAGCATGGCACCGCGCCGGCGCCGTCATGTTCAATGGGTGGCAGTCGTATATGACCGCGCAGACCGGCAAAGACGCGGGCAAGCGATGGCGTTCCCTCGTTGATGGGCTTGATCTTGCGAAAGGTAATCGCGGGCTGGATTGGAAAATCTTGCGCGGCAAAGGGCAAGAAAGCGCGGAATATCTGCCGCAAGGCTCGCGTATAATGCCATTCCCACCAACCGACGACGCCCTGCACGGCGACCACAATAACCTAGTAAGCATTGATGAGATGTGGGCCTTTTCAATTGATGAGGGCATCGCGTTAGAGACCGCGGCAAAGCCCGGATTCCTGACCGTCCCGCTGATCATGCTCGTTAGGTGCTCCACTATGGGCACCGCAAATAGCGCTTATATGAATCAAGCGCTCGAGCTAGGACGCCGCGCCGTCAAAGACCCGCAAGCGCGCCGGTTCTATTTTGAGTGGAGCGCGCCGGATGAGATCGCCGCGGCTGACCCCTACTCTGATGAGGCCCTCGCATTCCACCCGGCTATAGGGCATACGCAAACCGCCCGCCGCATTCGAGACCTCGGCCGGG
Source organism: Actinotignum stranguriae (assembly GCF_051265215.1). Lineage (NCBI taxonomy): Bacteria > Bacillati > Actinomycetota > Actinomycetes > Actinomycetales > Actinomycetaceae > Actinotignum > Actinotignum stranguriae. Next base: position 11,744 of record NZ_JBOZCJ010000026.1, on the reverse strand, counting down.
GAATGCCCGTAGGCGAATGGCGCCGCTCATTCCTCAACCTGCTAACACAATCGAAAGAGACGGTTATTGACCTCGCGGCGTTTGATGCGCGGCGATGGAATTACGACCCGGATACCGCACCCGAGGAGCGCTATAAACCCGCCGCGCCGAATGATATCGTACTGGCTTTCGATATCGCCCCCGGTGGCACCTCGGCGACGATTTACGCCGGCTGGCTCGACCCCGCCGGGTTCATGCCCTGCGTGGAGCAGGTAGCAACCGCGCCCGGCACGGAATGGCTAACCGGCGCCCTGCGCAACCTCGCCCGCCGGGGATACCGCCGCATCCTCACCGATGACAGCGGCCCTAACCGCACCATTTTGCAAGATCTGCCCGACCTCGAGATGCCTATCACCACGCTTTCATTTAAGGAATACGCCACCGCGTGCCAGAGCTTGCTAGATCGCATCCGCTCCGGTGAGATCGAGCATGACGGGGCACCGGCCCTTATTGAAGCCATCGAAAACGCCGCGCTGAAAGACACATCCTCGGCGCTCTCTTTCGACCCCAAAAAGAGCGCGGGAGCTATTGACGCGCTGCGGGCGATGGCTATCGCGCAGGACGGCGCCGCCCGTTTCTTGAAAGAATCGCCGTTTGTGCTCGTGTAGCGTAGCGTTCTATTTTCTAGCGCTACGCTAGAAAACCACCCGCGCGCCCGGAGATGCGTTCATGATGGTGGCCATGAAACACGCGGCATTACTTTCAAGGATGGGCATTCTCACCCGCTCCACCACCGAGCCGGAAACCCATACCGGCCCGGTGGTGCCCGCCCGCCCCGCCGCCCCGCTCTACAGCGATGCGCGCGGCCTGGTGGCCGTGTATCGCGCTCTGCAAATCCTCGAAACCTCAGCCCGGCAGCTCACCATCGATGTATGGCGCGGTGGCCGCCGGCTCGACCGCGCGCAGCGGGCTAGTTTCCTCAACCGCCCCGACCTCGCGCTACTTTCATTCGGGGCATTTACGGCCGAAACGGTCTCGAGCATGGCGCAGCGCGGTAATGCCTATTGGCTGATCAAGCGCGCCGGGTATGAAATCGTAGATGTAACCATCCTTGACCCGCTGCATGTGGGAGTGGCCGCGAATGACCGCGGCATCCCGGCGTATTCGTATAAGGGGAAGCCGGTGCCGCTCTCCGATATCCGGCACCTCCGGCTAACGCACACACCCGGCGAACTGTTAGGGCTGTCGCCCTTGCAGGCGTGCATGGCCACCGTCCAAGGCGCGCTAGCGACACAGCATTACGCGGATAACTGGACGACGGCCGGGGGAGTGCCTACCGGTATCCTCACCACTGATCAGCCTATTACGGCGCAGCAAGCAAAGGATTATAAGCAACACGCTAATAAAACTTTGCAATATGAATCCGGTATTGCCGTCATGGGCAACGGTCTCAAGTATTCGCCGTTGAAGCTGACCCCCGCGGAGCTGCAATTCATCGAATCGCGCCGCGAAGATGTGGTACAGGTGGCGCGGATGTTCGGGATTCCGGCGCGGCTCATGCTTGCCACCATCGAGGGAGGAGCGCAAACCTACGCGAATCTCGAGAGCGAAAATCAGCAATTCGTGCGCCAAACCCTCATGACGTATCTCGCGGAGATCGAGGACGCTTTGACTGATCTCGCACCTGCCGGGCAGACGGTGCGCTTCAACCTTGACGGCTTCCTCCGGCCGGATACTCTCACCCGCTACCAAGCGCACGAAATCGCCCTGCGCGCGGGATTCCTCACGCCGGCCGAAGTCCGAGAGATCGAGGGGCTAGACCCGCTCGAAGAAACCCCCGCGCCTGTTGAAATTGAAGAAAAGGATTCCGAGAATGTCGAAGCCGAATAATCCGATTACCGGCCTGCAATACCGCGAAACACCCGCCGCGGCGCCGGAAGTCACCGAGGAACGCACTTTCACCGCGCTAGCTGTGCCATGGGAAACTGAAACCGAGCTATGGCCGGGAATCTCCGAGAAATTCCAGCGCGGCGCACTCACCGGCGAAGCCGTGAAGCTCCGGCTCGAGCACCGCGAAACAATCGGCGTAGTAACTGCGCTCGAGGATACCGAGGCGGGCCTTATGATCACAGGCCGCATTAGCCATACCCGCGCGGGGGATGATGCTTATACCCTCGCAAAAGACGGCGCACTTAGCGCCGTGTCTGTGGGCTTTGAGCCGCACGAATACGCCATTACCGAGCGCGACGACGACACGCTATATACACATACCCGCGCGCAATTATTGGAAGTGTCCCTCGTGAGCTTTCCGGCTTATGAGGACGCCAAAGTTAGTGAAGTAAGAAACCGAAAGGAAACCCCCGCAATGGATACAACCGAGAACACTGAGGTGGTGGAGCTGCGCGCAGGTCTCGAAGAGCTGCGCCGCACCCTCGAAACTGTCCGAGACAACACCGCCGGAGGTACGGCCGCGCCGGCCTGCGCTTTCCGCTCAGCCGGCGAATATATTAAGGCCGCGGCGAATGGTGACCCGCGCGCCCTCGAGCTACGCGAAGCCACAGAAACCGCCGTACTAGCGGATACCGCGCAGAAGCCGGTATGGGTGAATAAAACGCTCCGGCTCATGGAAGCGAAGCAGAAGATTACTAACATCTTCACGCACTCGTACACCTTGCCCGCGGCCGGTATGAGCTATGAGTACCCGGAAATTGCCACGAATACGGTTAAGGTCAGTGAACAGGCGAATGAGACGGACGATCTGCCGTTCGGTAAGATCACGCTCGAAACCGCATCGGCTGCGGTCAAGACTTACGGCGGCTGGAGCGAAGTCTCTAAGCAGGTGGTGCAGCGTGCAAGCGTGAATTACCTCGATGCCCTGCACCGCGCGCAGGCCATCGCCTACGCGAATGAGATCGAGCGCGCAACCCGCATCCTCGTCACCGAAACGATCAAGACCAATCTCACCACGACGCCGGTGGAAGCCGCTACCACCGCGGCCGCACTCACCGTGAACGGGCTTATTGATCTCTTGCTGGCTCTCACTGATCATTTTGATAATAAAGTGATCTTCCCGCTCGAGGGCATCGCCGTGTCGCCGGACGTATTCGGGATTCTTGCGAAATTGCCGGAGCAGCGCAAGGCGCTCCAATTCACGCCGGCCCCGGATTCCAAGCAAGGCACCCTATCCGTAACCGCGGCATCTGCGAATCTTGCCGGCCTGCCCGTGGTCTCCCTCGGCTCCGGTACCGGCATTTTCGCCGGTTACTCGAGCGCCGCTATTGAGGTGCTGGAATCGCCCGGCGCACCGCTCCGGCTCAATGACCAAAACATCCGCAACCTCACCGAGCAGTACTCGGTCTACGGTTACGCCGCGCATTCCGCTCCGGCCCCGGCCGCACTCGTGCCGGTCAAGTTCAAGGCCGCGTAATGAGCGCGCTAAGGGAGCGGCTGCGTGAGCATCTGAAGCTACCGGCCGGGAATAACGCGGAGCTAGATGCGCTCCTCGAGCAAGGCACCGCGCTCGTAGATCAGCTGATCGGCTCGGCTAGCGTGCCGGATGTGATTCGGGAAGCCGCGATCTTGACCGCCGCGCGGGAGCTAGAAACCCGCGTTAAATCGCCCGGTGGTATTTTCGCGGCATTCGGCGACCAAGACGGCGCTATCCGGCTCGCCCGCGACCCGCTCGGCCCCGTCCGGCCCTTGCTCGCCCCATATCTGCCGGGAGGATTCGCATGAATCCACTCAACCGATACGCCGCGCACTTAGTGGATGCCCTCGCAGTAACCGGCTATACAGTGCGCGCTGATCAGCCCGAGATCATCCACGGAAAGCATATTTTGCTGGAAGCCCCGAGCTATACGCCCGGCGAAACATTCGGCAGCTTGAAAGCCGAATACAAGGCGCTGTGTATCCTCGAAGCCCGGGACGCCGCCGGCGCGGTAGCCGAAGCGAACGCTCTTGTGTGGGAGGTCTACGCGGCGCTGATCAACAGCGAAGCCGGATACCTCACCCGCGCGGGGAGTCTCTACAACCTGCGCGATGGCTCCGGCAATATTTTCGCCGCCCTAGATATCACCATTGAAAACGAAATCACAGAAAGAGACTAATCATGGGTTCGACTCGCATTAAAGGTAATGCCCTGATTCTTGAGATCGACGGGACGGAATACCGCGGCGATCTCACCGAATACCACATTAAGAATGAAGAAAAAGATAGCGACGTAACCACATTCGAGGACGCCGCGCAGGGTAACACCCGCAAGTACATCCTCGAAGCGGGCTTTGTCCAGTCCACGGCGTCGCAATCGCTTTGGCGTAAGCTCTGGGATAACGCCGGCCGGAAGAACGTGCCTTATAAGATCGCCCCGCACGGCAATAAAACCGCTACCGCTGATCAGCCGCATTTTACCGGCACGCTCACCCTGCCCGCACCCGGCGAACTCGGCGGGGAAGCCGGCCCCGGCGAATTCACCACTAGCGCTGAATTCGAGCTTGACGGCAAGCCGAAACTCGTGACCGCCTAGTCATGGAATCAAAGAGTATTGATCTTGATATCCGCTCCGGCCCGATGCGTCTCAAGGTCATGGGGTATCGCGATCTCATGCGCGCTCTCTCCAAGAGCGGCGCAGACACCGAGGACATGCGCGACCTCGTGCATGATCTCGGTGAGATCGTGGCCCGGGACGCGCGCCGCCGCGCTAAAAATAGCGCGGTGGCCGCTACCATCCGAGCCGGCCGCGGCAAAACCAAAGCAGTAGTACGCGCCGGCCGGAAGCGCGTACCTTACGCCGGCGTGCAGGAATACGGCACCGACGGCCGCGGCCGGTCTTTCAAGAAGCACGGCTACCCCCGCATGAGCTACATGCGCCCCGCACTCAAAGCCACACAACCCCAAGTGTATGACCGGCTAGTGCGCGGCTTGCGTGATCTCCTCGAGGCGAATCGCCTAGAAGTGAAAGGAAACTAACCCTATGGCTATCATCATGGATAATATTACTATCGCTGAATTCGATCTGATGGAGCGCGCCCTCGGCCGGCCTATCGGCGAAGAATCGGAGGAGTCCGGCAAAGCGGATTATGTGGCCGCTATTACCATCATCGCCGCGCATCGCCTGGGTAAAGAGCTTTCCCTCGAGGAAGCCCGCGGCCTATCCATGCCGCAAGCTCAAGCAATCCAGCAAGCCGGAGCCAAAGCCAAAGCAGAAACCCGCACCCCCGCGGCCGTCGCTGATCTCCTCGAAGCCATCGGCTACACCGAGGAGGGCGAAGCGGGGGAATGATGCGCGCCCGCGCAGACAAACGCCTGCGCGAAATGGCGCAACTCGCATTAGAAGCACACATCACCCCGCGCGATTACTGGGCACTGACTATCCATGAGCGCGCGGCAATCGTAAGGGAGCAGCGCGCCCGCGTGAATCGCGCGCGCCGCCGCCACTAAGCAAGCAAGGGAGGGCAAGCGATGGCCGGAAACGTCGTAACCATCTCGGTATTGGCAAATACGGGACAGGCGCGTAAAGAGCTGGAAAAATTCGGTAAAACCACCGGCAGTTTCTCCGGCATCCGCAAAGAAATCGACACCCTCGGTAATTCCCTTTCCTCGATGGCGAAGAAAATCGGCGCGCTCGGCGGAGCATGGGCCGCCTATGGCATCAAAGCCGCTAGCGACCTCGAGCAGAGCACCGGCACCATTGATGATATCTTCAAAGACCACGCCGCGACCGTCCATAAGCTCGCTGATGAAGCCGCCACCGCCGTAGGGCTATCGGCGAATTCTTATAATGAGCTGGCCGCGATCATCGCCACACAGCTTAAAAACGGCGGCACCTCCGTGGATGAGCTTGCCGGCAAGACTGACAATCTCATCCGTTTAGGTGCTGATCTTGCCGCGGGATTCGGTGGCTCTACCGCTGACGCCGTGAACGCGCTCTCCTCAGCTCTCAAGGGTGAGCGTGACCCTATCGAGCGCTACGGCGTTTCGCTCCGGCAGGTGGATATCGATGCACGCGCCGCGGCGCTCGGATTCCAGAAGCTCGGCGGCAGCTTTGACGCTCAAGCGCAGCAAGCCGCCACGCTCTCGCTGATCATGGACCAAACCGCGGACATGACCGGCAAATTCGGCCGCGAAACCGACACCGTAGCGCACCAAACCGAGGTAGCGAAAGCGAATTTTGAGAATCTGAGCGCGGAGCTAGGCGAAAAGCTCCTGCCCTATATCAATGAGCTAGTGACCTGGCTCAACGGCAACCTGCTACCCGGCTTGAAGAAAGCGAAGCCCTATTTGATTGCTTTAGCTGCGGTGGCCGCGCCTATCATGGCCGGCGCCATCGCATTCAAAGTAGCTACCGCGGCGCTCAATGCATGGAAAGTGGCCGTAGCGCTTGCCACGGCCGCGCAATGGCTCTGGAACGCCGCCATGAGCGCTAACCCCCTCACCTGGATTACTCTTGCGATCATTGCGCTGGTGGCCGGGATTATCTTGCTCTGGCAGCGCTGCGAGGGATTCCGCAACGCGGTGGCCGTCATCTGGGAGAACATTAAGAGCGCTATAGATAGTGTGGTGCAATGGTTCACGGTCACGGTGCCCGAATGGATTAGCAACGCAATTGAGACGGTCAAGACATTCTTTAGCGACTTGTGGACGAAGGTCCAAGAGATATGGGACGGAATCAAGCAAACCATTAACGATGTCATCGAATGGATTAAGACGGCGCCGGGGGAAGCAGCAGATCAAGCCGCCGAATGGCTCTCCAACGCATTCCAAACCGCGAAAGACTGGGTAGTCGAAAAGCTCACCGCCCTGAAAGATGGAGCAGTCGAAAAATTCAATGACCTCGTGGACTGGGTGACCGGCCTGCCGGATAAAATCCTCGGCGCCCTCGGCGACCTCGGCAGCTTGCTGTGGGATGCGGGCCGGGCAATCCTGCAAGGCCTGCTAGATGGGCTTCAATCGATGTGGGAGGGTGTTAAGGGATTCTTTAGCGGCCTAACCGATTGGATTCCCGATTGGAAAGGCCCCGCCCCGCGCGACGCGAAGCTCCTCACCGAGAATGGCCGGCTGATCATGCGGGGATTCTTGCGCGGCCTGGAATCTAGCTACGGGGCAGTGGAGAAATCCCTCAAGGGCTTTACGGGTGACCTGCCCGGCATGGTGGAAGCAAAAGCCGGCATGAGCTTATCCCTTGAGCCTACCGCCGCCGGCCCCGCCCCTACCGGCGTGACCTATATCATCAATGTTTCTGCTTTGGCGCCTAGCGCGGAGATAGGGCAGCGCGTCGTCGCCGCGATCAAAGAATACGAAACTACCGCCGGAAGGAGGTAACCCGTGAGTGCTTTGTTAGATCATGAGATCGTGCGCGGCGCCTACCTGAGCATGGATGGGCAGCTGATGCTGCAAGAGCCTAGCGCGGAAATCCACCTCGACCCGCTACCGGCCGGCGATACCTGGCAGATCAAGATCGACCCTTATATCGTGCCGCCCGCCGGCGCCCGCGTCGGCGTACAGGGTGCCGTGCATCCTTTCACCAGCCCCCGCGCGCAAACTTTCACGCTTGACCCGCTCTTGCCCGTGGTGGTGCGTTTCGAGGGATGGCGCGCTTATGCCCGCTTCAAAATCACCATTATCACCGATTCCGACGCCCTCGGCCCGGGCCGCGCCGCTCTCATGGCTTATCTGCCGCGCCGGGATTACGTGAGCGCGATTCTCGGCAAGGCTATCCTCGGTAGCTTCACCCTGCCTGACCCGGAGCGCGTCAAGCCGTGGTTCATCCTCGGAATATCCCGGGTAGGCTACGGCACATTATCGGCTGCGCCGGAGCGCAGCGCCTGGTATGAAATCCAAGGCGCCGCCACCTCAATCACCACCACCCGCGGCGTCACCTACACCGGCGTGAGCGGGCAAGCGATGCTAGGCACCCTCGAAGCCCGGATTATAAACAGCCTTGACCCGCGGGCTAGCGGTCTGATCAAAGGAACCCCGCTCCGGCTGATCGATCGCGCAACCCGCGCCGCGATCTTCACCGGCCGGCTCGAGAAAACAATCTCCACCCCCGAGCCGCGCGGCGGCTACACCCTCACCCTGACCGCACATGACGCCGTAGCCATTACCGGCGCTAAAACCAAATGGCAGGAAACCCGAGCAAAGCCGGTCACGTGGCAGGCGGGATTCCGGCAGCTCCTCGAGCAGCTCCACCTACCCGCCGGCTACAAGATCACAGGCGCCGCCACCCGCCCGAAGCTCGGTGACATGGTGAAAGAAAGCCCTTATACCACGTGGCTCGACATTTTCGCCGCCACTTGTGGTGTCACCTGGTATGTGGATGCGCGCGGCGTCTTGCGCGTGGTAGATGCACCGCCCGCCACCTTACGCGGCGAAATCGTATTCACGAAGCCGGAAACTAGCCTGCCCGCGATTACACCTACCAGCGCGGCCGCGCAGATCGACACCTCGACGATCTACACGGGGATAACGGCGACGAATAACGCCGCGGAGCGCGGGGAAGATGGCCGCTTTCAAGGCACCACTACCACGCTGCGCACCGATTCGGCGACCCTCTCCGGAGCTTATGGCACGAATACGGCGCAGATCGAAACGTGCGCCGCGTCCATCCCGGAGCTTTCCGAGCATCTGCGCGGCCTGATGCGCTCATATCAGCCAGAGCAAGCCCTCACCAGCGTAGAAGCTACCCCCTGGAATGATGACGCCGGGCAGCGCGATAACGCCGCATTATCGCGCCTGCTCGCCCTCGAAATCCTCGACGCCTTGACGGCGAACTACCGCGGGACGCGCGCGGTCACTCATATCACGGGGATACGACACGAAATAACGCCTAAGCGGTGGCACACCGCCCTAACGCTCAAAGAATGGAGGAGCGCATGATCACGCCTTTTAAAGATGGCGAATTACTCACCGCGCAGCGCCTAAATGATGCTTTCGCCACTATGCCGGAAATGGAGGTAGGCAGCTATCAATACGCGAACGCCACGCTATCCAGCGGGCAAAAGGCGGGCTGGTACCCGCAAACTTTTACCCGCTCGCATGACCGCGCCCCGGATATCGTGATCATCTCACCGATGACTGACCCGGGAGTTAGCGGAGCGGCCGCGGATTACAGCGCTAGTGGCTTCAAATTCTGCCTACGCAACACCACCAATGGGAGCTTTTACGCCCCCTGGGTGAAATGGCTCGCAATCTGGCTATAAGAAAGGAAAATGATGGCGCTCTGCCCTTTCGCTCATCACGCGATCTATTACGAAGCCGGCCGCGAACACACCCCCGTTCGCATGACTCTACATACGGCGTGGCCTGGCCCGGCTCATGGCCCGCTCTACCACGGCGCCCCCGCCCCTAACGGCACCTACGCACACTTTTACATTGATGCGGACGGCACGCTCTACCAAACCGCGGACACCGCGCAGGCAGCGCGCGCTGATCTCGAGGGCAATTACGGCACCATCTCGGTGGAAACCTGGGACGGCGCCCGCGAACAACCCTTGAACGCCGCGCAGCTAGCCACCGCCCGCCGCTTGTGGGCATGGGTGCGCGATACTCATGAGAGCGTGCCGAATCGCATCGCCTCGGTAGCATCTACCGCCGGCCTGGCCTGGCACCGCCTTGGATGTGAAGGCAATTTTGGCGCTTTCAATCCCGAAGATATGGCCACCTGGAGCGCTGAACAGACCGGGGAGCGCTGGAGCGGTGCATACGGCAAAATCTGCCCCGGTACCCCGAAAATTTATCAAATTCCCGCTATCTTTGCGGGCGAAGAACAAGGAGATGAAGATATGCCTACTGCGCAGGAAATCGCTAACGCGCTTATGGATATGCCTATCGAGCGGCGCGGCCCTCACTCAAGCGGACACACCACGCTACGCGCAACAATTGCGTGGCTCGATGAGAATCTGAATAACATTCCCGGGAATACCCGGGATGCGGTGATGAATATGAAGCTCACGCGCAAGGGTAATCAGCGCGGGGAAACCACCCCCGGCGCAACAGTCGCTTGGCTCGACGAGAATTTTGCAAAGGTTAAGGAAGAGATCGCGGCGCTTGGCGCGAAGATCGCGAAGCTCGAAGAAAATGAAAAGGAGTGCGCCTAATGGAAACCGCCCTCACGCTAGCATCGGTGCCCGCTATCCTCGCCCTCGTCAATCTGCTAAAGAGCATTGGCCTTGCGGGGAAGTGGAGCGCGGCCGCGGCCGTCGCCCTCGCCGTGGTCTTGAATCTCGCCGCCTATCTGCTTGCTGATAGCGGGGCATGGCAGGCGATTAGCTCCGGCATCCTGCTCGGTCTTGCCGCCGCCGGCCTATATGACATCACGCCCGGCCCGCGCCCGGTGCCCGGTGGCCGTCACGCCCTCGAGGAGGGAAGCACCCGCGCATGAGCGAATTTATTGCAATCCTCGGCGGCGGTGCCGGTATCGCCGCTATCCTCGCCGCTTTGCCGCCGCTGATGCGCAGCTTTAGATCGATGAAATCCGATCTAGCTACCGCGGCCGCGGAGCTTAGCCCGAATCACGGGGGGAGCATGAAAGACGGCGTGACCGCGACCCGGCAGGAAGTAGAAGTAGTGAGTAAGAAGCTAGATCTCCTCATCGACACTAGCAATAAGGCGCATGAGCTGATCATTGACCATTTGCACGCTAATGATAGGGATATCGCGGATATTAAGAAGCGAATGAAATCCGAGTAGCGAAATATAAGCAATAGCCCGCGTAACGCCGCCCGTGTCACGCGGGCTATTGCTGCGCCCTTTCATGCAGCGGCCCGCGCCACCTCACGAAGCCGCCGAAGATCATTAGCCACATAACGCTGCGTCGTCTTTGTGCTCGCATGTCCAAGGAGCTGTGAAACGCTCAAAAGGTCATGTGTTTCGCTCCAGCACCTGGTAGCGAATCGATGGCGTAGGGAATGCATAGACCACCCCGCCGGCAAGGCCCGTGCTACCAGTTTGCCTACGTAATCGGCGCTGAGGTGTGCGCCGCGCTCTGATGGAAAGGCGTAGCCGCCGCTCCTCATGCACATAACGCGAATCTCACGGGCTAGGCCCTCGCTTAGCGGGATGATCCTATCTTTACCGCCTTTGCCATGAGCGCACAATAACGGCCCGTACGTGTCTTGGCTTAAGTCCTGTATATGTACCTGCGCTACCTCGGCGCGTCTCATGCCTAGCTCGCCGGCTAGCCGGAGCATAAGCCGCACCCGCGGCTGTGATGCCTTAAGCGCCACCGAGTAGGCGTTCTCCGGCGTAGGATGCGGGCAGGGTGGTGTCTCTCCAATCTCCGGCAACCCGCGCGCCGGGTTATCTGCGCGCCGCCCGCTCTCATAACACCACTGATAAAAGAGCACTAGCGCGGTTCGCGCGCTGCGTGCCGTCGCCTTACTCCACCCGGGATTAGCAAGCCATGCCACTAGCTCGTCATGAGTAACCGCCAGTAAATCCGCGTGCGCAGCGATGCGCCGGAGGTAGTAGAGCCGTAGCCGGATTGTATTAGGGGAGCGCCGCGCGGCTTTAAGCTGCTCCTCGAAGCTCTCTAGCAAATCGTTCATTACGATATTCTGCAATATCAATAACCACAGCCGCCCCGCTAGTAACATCTGTAACGGCGTCGCCCGCGCTCTGTTCCTCGTTTATACTGGGTACCGCTCGTAATTCTCGCCTGTAATCGAACGGTTGCTGGTTCGAGTCCAGCTGCGGCCTATAGGACACTTGGTGTTGGTTTTATCCGGACTTTTCGGCTTGCTAGCGGGCTAAAGTCGGGTTCAAACTCG